>NZ_JANPKO010000105.1:0-32722 GCF_031426035.1 Sphingomonas sp.
CATTCGGGCGAACTGCGCCCCTCCGCGCAGCCGAGCACCCCGCCGTAAAACGCCCGCGCCGCATCGAGATCGCGGACCGGGAAGGCGAGATGGAACGGCCGCAGCGGCATTAACGCGTTACGCCGGGGTGATGTCGGCGGCGCCGGTGGTGTCGCCCTCGCCCGCCTCGGGGCGTTTGTCGAACACTTCGTCGATGATGCCGAATTCCTTGGCTTCGTCGGCCTCGAGGAACTTGTCGCGGTCCATTGCCTTCTCGATCACCTCGAGCGGCTGGCCGGTATATTTGGCGTAGAGCGAATTGAGCGCCGAGCGCATGCGCAGGATCTCACGCGCCTGGATCTCGATGTCGGCGGCCATGCCCTGGGTCCCGCCCGACGGCTGGTGGACCATGATCCGGCTGTTGGCGAGCGCGACGCGCATCCCCGGCTCGCCCGCGGCGAGCAGGAAGCTGCCCATCGACGCGGCCTGGCCGATGCACACCGTGCCGACCTTGGGCCGGATATATTGCATGGTGTCGTGGATCGCGAGCCCGGCGGTGACCACGCCGCCCGGCGAGTTGATGTACATGAACACGTCCTTCTTCGGGTTCTCGGACTCGAGGAAGAGCAATTGGGCGGTGATCAGCGAGGCCATGTGGTCCTCGATCGCGCCGGTGATGAAGACGATGCGCTCGCGCAGCAGCCGCGAGTAAATGTCGAAGCTGCGCTCGCCCCGGTTCGACTGCTCGATGACGATCGGAACGAGGCCGGCGATGATGTCTTCATGATCCATGATGAATGCGCGATCCTTGGCTGGTTGGTGAAGGCCTACATCGGGCGGAACGCGGCACGGTTCAAGCGCGCAACGGAAAACGCCGCAAAAACAAGGGGCGGCCCGGCATGGTGCCGGACCGCCCCTGTGACGCGAAGCCTGCGCGTGGCTTACATCTTGAGCGTGGCGCGGGCGTAGAAGTAGCGGCCGGGGACATCGTAGGTGCCCGGGTCGTAGTTGTTGAGGCCGCAGCTGATGCAGCCCGGCGGGTCCTTGTCGAACAAATTGTTGATGCCCAGCGCGAAGCCGAAGTTGTCGGCGAAGCTCGGCGCGAAGAAGCGCAACTGGATGTCGGTGTAGAGCCGCGAGTTCAAGTCGTTGCCGTTGGCCGATTCGACCACCTTCTTGATGTAGCGGCCGGTCAGCGACGCCCCGACATTCTTGCCGTTCCAGTCGAGGATCGCGATCGCCTTGTGCTTGGGATAGGCCTGGTCGGGGCTGCCCTGCTCGGTCCCTTCGCGGTCGATCACCGCCGAGCCGTCGGCGGTGGGGACGATCACGTCGTAGTTGAACAGGAAGGTGTTGTTGAAGGTGAAGCCCAAAGTGCCCCAGCTCGCCGGGGCGGTCTTGTAGGCGAGATTGACGTCGAGGCCCTTGGTGTTGATGCCGTTGACGTTGCCGAGCACGCCCGAGATCTGCGCGATCTGGCCCGACGCGGTGCGGGTGACAGCGGCGCAGGCGACCGGATCAAGCGTCGACACGCAGCGCGCCAGCACTTCGCCGGCGGCGGCGAAAATCGCGTTCTTGATCTTGATGTTGTAATAATCGGCCTCGATCGAGAAGCGCGGCAGGAACGACGGGCTGTAGACCGCGCCGAGGTTGTAGCCCTTCGACTTCTCGGGCTTCAAATCCTCGTTGCCGCT
This sequence comes from Sphingomonas sp., assembly GCF_031426035.1. Lineage (GTDB taxonomy): Bacteria > Pseudomonadota > Alphaproteobacteria > Sphingomonadales > Sphingomonadaceae > Sphingomicrobium. The sequence continues at coordinate 1,674 of NZ_JANPKO010000105.1, forward strand.
GGTCAGCACCGAGATCTGCGGGTTGTTCTGCTGATAGCCGACCGGGACGCCGAGCGTGGCGCAATTGGCGGCGATGGTCCCGCTCGGGTTCTGGTCTGCCGAGCACGGGTCGGCCAGTTCCTGGTCGAAGCGCGACGGGGTGCCGAACAATTCGCCGATGGTCGGGGCGCGGAAGCCCTGCGCCCACGACCCGCGCAAGCGCAGGTCGCGCACCGGCTTCCAGTTGACCCCGCCCTTGAACGTGGTGGTCGACCCCGAGCTGGAATAATCGGAGAAGCGCACCGCGCCGCTGAACTCGAGCAACTCGAAGAACGGGCGGTCGGCAATCACCGGCGCGTTGATTTCGGCATAGGCTTCGTCGATGTTGAAGCCGCCACCGCTGGCCTGCGCCGGAATGTCGGAGCCAAGGCCGGCCTGGATGATCGGGTCGGGGGTGAAGCTGCCCTTCTGATCGCGGTGCTCGACGCCCACGGCGAGCCCGAGCGGGCCACCCGGCAAGTCCATCAGGCTGCCCGAGAGGTTGGCGGTGACGCCCCACAATTTCTGCTTGCTGCGGTCGTTCTGCTCGAACCCGACATAGTCGAGCATGGCCTGGGTGATCGAGCCGACGCCGCCGAAGATGTTGAACGGCACGCACGGCGCGACGCAGGCGCCAACCGGGCCCAGCGCGAGCTGGAGGTTGGCGGCATTGATGTTGCCGAGCATGACCTGCTTGGCCTTGTTGCGGCCGACCAGCCCGTTGATGTCCCAGAACCACTCGCGGCCCATCATGTCGAAGCGGCCGTCGAGGGTCGCCGTGCCATAGGTCGTGTTGACGGTCTGGTTGTAGCGGCGCGGTCCGCCTTCGATGACGCGGCGGCCGATGAATTCATAGGTGCCGGGCCCGAGCGTCCCGAACGGGTTGAACGGGTTGGAGGCGTCGATCACGATGGTGTCGAGCAAATTGCCGTTGCCGGCGTCGGGCCCGACGAACAGCGGCAGCGGGGCCGCCTGGTTCTTCGACTTGCGCCGGTTCCACATCAGTTTCGCACTGAAGTTGAGGTCGGGCGCAATCTCGTGCTTGAGATTGGCGAACGCGCCGAGGCGCTCGAGCGGGGTCAGGATGAAGTTGAACGGCGCGAAGTTGAAACGGTCGCCGGGACTGGAGAAGGCGCGATAATCGGCGAGCACCGGCGCGCGGCCGATCACCGGAGCGATCAGCGTCAGGTCCTGGCCGAGCACGATGAAGCGCCCCAACGGAGTGCCCGAGCTGCACCCGCCGCCGCCGCAATCGGTCGAATAAGGGTTGGGGAACAGCGAAATATCGCGATCGCCCGAGCTGATCGGCTGCTGCTTCACGTAATTGGCGCCGACCACGATCTGGGTCGGGCCGTCGCCGCCATTGCCCCAGCTGACCTGGTAGTTCTGGCTGAAGCCGTCGCCCTCGCCATTGATGCCGAGCTGCGCGCTGGCGAGGAAGCCGCGCTGGCGCTTCTTAGTGATGATGTTGACCACGCCGGCGATGGCGTCCGAGCCGTAGATCGACGAGGCGCCGTCCTGCAGCACTTCGACGCGCTCGATCATGCTTTCGGGAATCGCGTTCAAATCGACCGAGCCGGGCACGCCCGACGCCGCAGCGCCGTTGACGAAGCGCAGGCCGTCGACCAGCACCAGGGTGCGCTTGGAGCCCAGATAGCGCAGGTCGATCTCGGCCGAGCCGGCGCCGACGCCGCCGCCGTCCGGCGGGTTGCCGAAATTGCCCGAATTGTTGAACTTGCCGTTGAGGCCGCCGCCCGCGCTGGGCAGGCGCTGGAGCACGTCGTTGATCGAGTTGAGGCCGGTCTTGGCGATGTCTTCCTCATCGACGAAGGTGATCGGCGCGTCTTGCGACAGGGGGTCGCGGCGGATGCGCGAGCCGGTGACGATAATGTCGCCCTGGCTGGTCGCTTCCTGCGCGGTCGAAGCCGGCGTTTCCGGTGCGTCGGCCGGCGGCAGCGTGCTCTGCGCCTGCGCGGCGGAAGCGCCGGCGACAATCGCGGCGATGGCCGCGCCGGTGCGAAGAGCGAGTGCGATGTGCTTCATAAATCCCCCGTCGATCGGCCGGCGGTACGCGCGGGCCCTTGGGGACAGGCTTACTGCAGCAGGACGGCAGGCGGAAGCGCGAGTCTCCCAACTGACACAATTTGTCGGCGGGTGATGCAAAAGGTCTACACTTGCGGCGTGGCGGGTCCCGGCAGCGCGAGATAGGCCAGCCGGCGCACTTCGCGGCGACCGCGGGTGACAGTGTCGAGGATCAGGCCGGCGAAGAAACACAGCACCGCGACGATGCCGAGGCCGGTGATCAGGATCGCGGTCGGCACCCGCGGCACCAGACCGGTATCCAAATATGTCATCACGAGCGGAATCGAGAGCAACACTGCAAGCACCATCAGGGCTGAGCCGATCAGGCCGAAGAAAAGCACTGGCCTTTCAATGCGATAGAGTGTCAAAATGGTCTTGAAGATGCGCCACCCGTCGCCCAGCGTCGAGAGCTTGGACTCCGACCCCTCGGGCCGCGCGGCGTAGCTGGTTTCGACCTCGCCGACCGGCATCCGCAATTCGAGCGCGTGGACGCTGATCTCGGTCTCGATCTCGAACCCCGACGATAGCACCGGAAAGCTCTTGACGAAGCGCCGCGAAAACAGGCGGTAGCCCGAGAAAATATCGGTGAAACTGCGCCCGAACAGGCCGGCGAGCAGCCCGGTGAAGATGCGATTGCCGAGCACATGGCCGCCGCGATAGGCGTCCTTCTCCTCGTGGCGGCGGGTGCCGACCACCATGTCGAGCTGGTCGGCGACGAGCAGTTCGGCCATCGCCGGGGCAGCCTTGGGGTCGTACGTGAGGTCGCCGTCGGCCATGACGTAGATGTCGGCGTCGATGTCGGCGAACATCCGCCGCACGACATGGCCCTTGCCCTGCTGGCGCTCGGAGCGAACGATGGCGCCGGCCGCGGCGGCGAGCTCGCGGGTGCGATCGCGGCTGTTGTTGTCGTAGACGTAGATCGCGGCCGAGGGCAAAGCGGCGCGGAACCCCGCGACGGTCGCCGCGATGGTCGCTTCCTCATTGTAGCACGGCAGCAGCACCGCGATGCGTGGTTCAGCCTTGCCCATTCGCCCCCCGGGAACCGTTCGGGCTGAGCTCGTCGAAGCCCTGCCCTCCCCCAGCCTAGTGAGAAGAACAGTCCTTCGACAAGCTCAGGACGAACGGATTTTATTTCGTTTTGGCTGAAGCCTTCTTGGCCGGCGCCTTCTTAGCTGACCCCGTCTTGGCCGGAGCCTTGTCGGGAGCCTTGGCGCCCGGGCCGTCCTTGAGCGGCTTGGCGGGCTTCGGCTTGGCTTCCGCCTTGGCCGGAGCAGCTTTGGCCGGAGCGGCCTTGGCCGCTGCCTTCTTCGCCTTGGCTGGTTTCGCCGCAGCGGCGTGGTCGTGGCCGCAGCCGGGGCCGTGGACATGGCCTTCCTCGCTCTCGAGGTCGGCCTCGAGCTCGGCGCGGGTCGCGGTGCGGTCGCTGATCTCCGCCTTGGAGAACAGGAAGTCGACGACCTTGTCCTCGTACAACGGCGCGCGCAGCTGGGCGGCGGCCATCGGCTCCTTCTGGATATAGTCGATGAACCGCTCGCGGTCCTTGGGCTGATACTGCTGCGCGGCCTGGGCGACCAGCCGGCTCATCTCCTGCTGCGACACCTCGACCCCGTTGGCGGCGCCGATTTCGCTCAGCAGCAGCCCGAGGCGGACGCGGCGCTCGGCGATGGTGCGATACTCGGCGGCGTCGCCCTCGATCTCGGCCAGCGCGGCCTTTTGGTCGGCCTCGTGGGTCGCCTCATGGCGCAGCTGGGCCATGATGTTGCTGAACTCGGCCTCGACCATCGATTCGGGCACGCCGAAATCATGCGCCGCGGCGAGCTGGTCGAGCAGGCGGCGCTTCATGTGGGTGCGGGTCAGCCCGGCCAGCTCCTGCACCTGCTGGTCGCGCAGCAAGCCCTTCAACTGGGCGAGGTCCTGGAGGCCGATCGACTTGGCGAACGCGTCGTCGAGCTTGGCCTCGCCGGCGGTCTTGACCGCCTTGACGGTGACCGCGAACAGCGCCGCCTTGCCCTTGAGATTTTCCGCCTGGTAGTCGGCCGGGAAGGTCACCGGCACGTCGCGCTGGTCGCCGACCTTGACCCCCTCGAGCCCGGATTCGAAGCCGGGGATCAGCTGGCCCGAGCCGAGCTCGACCTGCATGTCCTCGCCGGTACCGCCGTCGAACGGCACGCCGTCGATCGAGCCCGCGAAATCCATCACCACGAGGTCGCCGGTGGCGGTCTTGTGGCCCTTCGGCGCGTCGCTCCACGCCTTGTTCGAGCTGACCAGCTGCTGGAGCTGGGCGTCGACCGCGGCCTCGTCGGGCTCGACCGTCAGCCGCTCGAGCTTGAGCCCGTCGATCTTCGGCTTGGGCACTTCGGGCAGCGCTTCGAGGCGCACGCTCACCTCGGCGTCCTTGCCCGGCTCGTAGCCCTGGTCGAGCTCGACCTCGGGCTGCATCGCCGGGCGCAATTTGTTGTCGGCGAGCAATTTCTGCACCCCGTCGGACACCGCGCCCTGAAGCGCGTCCTGCTGCAGCGCATCGCCGTGCATCTTGCGGATGAGATTGGGCGGGACCTTGCCGGGGCGGAAGCCAGGCATGCGCACGGTCGGCGCGATGCGCTTGATCTCGGTGTCCACGCGCGCCGCGATGTCCTTGGCGGGGATGGTCAGCATGAAGGCGCGCTTGAGGCCTTCCTTTTCCGTCTCGACGGTTTTCATGATCGCTACTGCATTCCTAAAACTGGCTGGTCACGGCGGCGGCCGGCAAATTGGTGCGGGCGAAGGGACTCGAACCCCCACATCTTGCGATACTTGGACCTAAACCAAGCGCGTCTACCAATTCCGCCACGCCCGCGCGGACGCTTCAAGGTGCGCGGCTATAGCAAGGATGCGCCACGGGGCAAGCGGGGGCGAGGCAAGCGCGGGCGGGACGAGCAACTTGTCGGGTGCGACGGGCGTTCGACAGCTAAGGAGACACACCATGCAGCAATTGCCGCCCTTCCCCGACGACGCCCCCGATCCTTCCCAGCCCGGGCAGCCGTCGCAGCCGGGCCAGCCTTCCCAGCCAGGCCAGCCGAGCGAAGCCCCGGCCGAAGCGCCGCCGTCTACGCCCGACATCGACGTCCCCGCCCCGTCGTCTCCCGGCACCGAGGCGCCGACCACGCCGATTTCGCCGATCGGCTGACCGTCAGACGCCGGCGCGGCGGAAGACCTGGTCGACCAGCGCTTCGGCGGCGAGGCCGATCGCCGCGCCTGCGGCGACATCGCTGACGAAGTGCGAGCTGCGCACGACCTGGGTCATCGCAATCGCCGATGCCACCCCTAGCGCTGCGCCGTGGAGCTCGGGATAATCGCGCCCGACCGCGCGGGCGACCGCGATCGAACTTGCGGTATGGCCCGAGGGGAAGCTGTTGAAATCGTGGCCGCGGCGGTCTCCCGGCTCCATTTCGTAGCGACCGCTGTCGGCGACGACATCGGGGCGGGTGCGGTCGATGCGGTGCTTGACCAGGCTTTTCAGAAAAATCGCGGCGATGTGGCTGGCGAGCATTCGCGCCCCGGCGCGCAGCGTGCGGCGGTCGCCGGTTATGAGCCCGGCGCCGATCACTCCGTAGCTGATCGCATAGAGCGGCGGCTGGTCGCCGATGTCGCTGAGCTTGCCGGCGGCCTCGATCACAGGGTTGTCGCGGATCGGGGTGAAGGCGTCGGCGACCGCGATGTCGGCCCGCTCGAGCGCGCTGGCCCGCTGCTTGGCTTGGGACTTTTTCATCCCCCGCCCAACCCCGGGCGGGGCGGGCCGTTCCCTCAGCGCAGACGCGCGCTGTTGGCGATCGCCTCGAAGTCGCCCAGCGCGGCGTTGTAATAATGCGAGCGCGCCCCGTCATACATGATGAGGTAGAGCCGGCCGTTGACGATGGCGCCGACCGCGCGGCCCTTGCGCCACAATTCGTCGGTGTCGAGATGCTCGTAATCGAACTGGAAGCCGCCGGTGCCGAGGAACGGCCGCGGGGTCAGCGCGAGCGTGCGGAAATCGATCGCGCCGCCGCGCACCCGCCACGCACTTTCGAGCAGAGCGGTGATCTCGGGCACGGTCATGTCCGAGCGGAAGCGCGGCACCTGGCGTTCCTCGCTGCGGCGCTGGCGGATCAGATATTTGTCGTTGGGCAGCCCGGCGACGAACGTGATGCCGTCGAGATAAGGCCCGTTGAGGGTCCAATCCTCGACCCAGCGGACATCGTCGAAGAACACCCGGCGGGCGCGGTTCCACGGGCGCGGCGGGGTGACCGCCATCGAGCCGTCGCCGACCTGGATGCTGCGCACCCGCACCAGCGCGTAATAGCTGTTGCCGATACCTTCGCCGGCACCGAGCGAGCTGCACGCCGGGAGGGTCGCCAGCACCGCCGCGGCACAGAGAAGTTTGACGCCACGCATGCTTATCTCCCGGCCACGATCATTTGCCGAATGAACGGCGCGTCGGGCGCTTGCGGCTTGACCGCCAAATAGCGGCTGAGCGCCGCGCGCCCTTCATTGGTGCGGCCCTGCTTGAGCAAGGCGACCCCGTGCCAGCGCCACGCCTCGGCCGGCGCATCGGGGAAGGCGACCGCGACCGCATAGCCCTGCGCCGCGCGGAGATCGTCGCCGGGGCGGTTGCGAAGCCGCCACACTTCGGCCTCATGGAAGCGGAGCAGACCGTTCCAGCCGTCGCGGGCGAGCATCTCGACGACATATTGGCTGGCGCCGGGGTCGTTCAATTTGATCTGGTCGTCGAGCAGCATCGGGCGGATGTCGTGGATCGCGGCAAGATACTGCGCGCGGCGGTTGTCGTAGGTGCGCCCCGGCACGGTGACCTCGGCGGCCGAGACGCGGAGGTCGGCCATGCGGCTTTCGGGCGCGGGATGGGTCGCGAACAGCGAGTAGCCGCGGTCGCGGCGCTTGCGGCGGTATTTGGCGCTACGGTTCATCTCGCCGATCAACTGCTCCCAAGTGTTGGCCATCTCGAGCGCGGGATAGCCGTTCTCGGCGAGCAGCCGGGCGCCCATCGCGTCGGCCTCGGCCTCCATCACGCGGTTGTATTTGAACAGCGACAAGATGGTGCCGAGTTGGGCAAGCTGGGTGATGTCGCCGGTGTTGACCCCGGCCCCCGCCCCGGCGACCCCGGCGACCATCGCGCCGATCGCGAACAGGTCACTCTTGCGCTTCATGTCGCGCCACATGCGGATCATGTGGCGGCGCAGGAAGTGGCCCGATTCGTGGGCGATGACGCCCGCCAATTGCGCCTCGTTGCGCATGCGCAGGAGCAGGCCGGAGAAGATCACGGTGAAGCCGGTGGGGAACATCACCGCGTTGAAATCGGGGATGCGCGCGACGTAGATCCGCATGTCCTTGGCGGCCGGCCCGCCGACCTGGCCGATGAGATCCTGCAAATAGCGGTTGAGCGCGGGATCCTTGATCAGCAAATTGGAGCCGGCGACCTCTTCCTCGACGCGCTGCATCTGCTGCCACAGGCCCATTTCGTCGCGGTCGGTGGGTTTGAAGCCGGGGCCGATCAGCGGCACCATGTCGGCCGGGCGGACGCGCGCCTGGGCGGTGCCGGTGGCGAGCGAGGCGGCGAGCACCCCGCCGCCGGCCAGCAGCGCGCGGCGGTCAAGCTCGAAACAGCGCGCGCACATCAGCTGCGATCCCGCGCGCGGACGAACCGCCCCGGCTTCATGCGCCCGACCAGCCGCTCGACCATCTGCGCCGCGCCGGCGGGGGTGCGGATGTCGCCGAAGCTGACCCCGGGCAATTGGCTGCCGGTCTGGAGCACGTTGAACCACACCACTTCGCCGGTCTTGAGATCGACCAGCGAGGCATAAGCGAACTGGTTGCTGCCGCCGCTCGGGGCGCAGAAGCCGATGAAGCAGCCGGCGACCCCGAGCACCTGCAGTGCGACGCGCCCGGTCGAGGCGACATTGTCCTCGGCGTGGAGGAACAGGGCGTAGTCGAAATTGGTCTTGCGGCCGAGCGCAACGGCATCCTCGCCGAGCGTGTAGTCGAGGCCCTTTCCGCGCTTGGTGGGCAGGTTGGCGCCCATATATTTGTGCAGCGCGATCGAATTTCCGACCGCCGAATGGAGCCGCTCGAGATCGGCGACGGTGTCTTCCGGAACACCGGGCAGCGCGTTGCGGCGCTCGAGGATCAGCGCCTTGCCGCCGCGCCCGGCCTGCTGCTCCTTCAAGGCGGCGATGATGTTGGCGCGGGCGGTCTCGGTCCAGTCGGCGCGCGGCTCGGCCATGCCGCCGGTGGTCAGCGAAGTGACGTTGACGTCGGGACGCATCACCAGCAGGCGGTAGTCGCCTTCAGGCGGGGCAAACTCGACGTCGGCATATTGGCGCGTCTGGACGCAGGCGCTCAGTGAACCGCCGACGATCAGCGCGAGCGCGATACCCTGCAGGCGCATGCGAACCTCCACTGTCGGGACGCCAACCTGCGGCCCCTCCCTTGGTTCCGCTTGCCGCCGTGAAACTGAACAGTGGATGAAGGCTGCGCGGAAATTCCAGTGATTTGAACGGCCTAGCGCGGCGGGCAGGCGACGCCCTGGATGCCGAGCAGGCACTTGCCGTCGACCTTGACCGCCAGGTCGCCGATCCCGAGCATCGCCGCCAGCGTGGGCATGATGTCGACCGTCTCGACCGCCGCCGCGATGTCGGCGGGCGGCATGGCGGGGCGCCAGAAGGCGATCGGCACGCGGCGGTCGTAATCCCACAGGCTGCCGTGGGTGGCGACGTAGGCTCGGGTGTCGGCGATCGGCATGATGTGGCGCTTGAGCACGACCAGCAGGTCGCCCGAGCGCGCCGGGTCGAACGAGGCGCGCAAGCGCTCGGCCATGGTCCAGCGGTCGGGCGTGGTGGCGGGAATCGCGGTGTCGGCGATCTCTTTCGCGGTGAACACGCCTTCGACCTGGGGATGGGCGCGGTAGCGGGCGAGGGCGGCGGCGGTGACGCGGACACGGTTGGCGGGGCTCAGCGAGCGGTCGAGCCAGACATCGCCGGCGAAATCGCCATGGAGGATTTTGCCCTTGAGGCCGAGCTCCTGTCCGATCGCCGCGCCGAGCTTGTCGGCGGCGAGCTCGGGGTCGACCCGCGCCGCGCCCGTCACGCCCTTGGCGCGCAGCCGCTCGGGGATGTCGAGCCCGCCATGGTCGGCGGTCAGCGCCACCGCATAGTCGATCTTGCTGGCGTCGAGCAGGCGGAAGAAGTCGCCGAGGTCGCGGTCGAGCGACAGCAATTGCAGGCACATTTCCTGCCCACCGCTGCCGTAGGTGTGGCCGACATAATCGGTTCCGGCGAGGCCGAGCGCGAGGATGTCGGGCGCGGTGTCGGCGCCGAGCTGCAGATCGCCGACCAGCGCCGCGGCGAGCGCCAGCACGGCGCCGTCAAACGCGGGCGAGGCGCGGAAGCCGCCGGTGTCGCCGGCGGCGCGGGCGAAGGTGCCGACCCCCACCGGCAGCCCGCCGCCCTCGAGCTCGACCGCGACCGCGCGCGGAGCGCACGCGGCGGGGGCTTCGAGCGGCGGCTGGGGGGCGGCGATCAGCCTGGCGACCGCGGCATTGGTGCGCTGCGCCGCGCTCGAGGTTGCTCCGGCCAAGTCGCTGACGAAACCCTTGCCGGACCAGTACCAGCGCTGGTCGGCGCGCTTGCCGGTCAGCATCACCGCCGAGCGGTCCTTGCCGCCGACCGCGACAATCTTGCTCGCGGGCATTTTCGCCTTGAGGATTTCGCCCAGCGTGGGGACGCGGAGGTGCGCCGACGACACGGTGTAGGCGGTCGAGGTCGAGCCGGGGACGCTCTCGTCCTCGGCGCAATAGATGTTCTTGTCCGCGCGCTTGACCGACTGGTCGACCCACAAATTGGCGACCACGCCGTTATTGGCCGGGCGGACGCCGGTGAGGATGGTCGAATGGCCGGGGCAGGTCTCGCTCGCGGCGTGGCTCTGGTAGCCGTTGCGGAACAAAGTGCCGCGCGCGAGGCGGGCGAGGCCGCCGCCGAACAAGGGCCGGTACTCGTCGAACAGGTCCGACGACAATTGGTCGATGCTGATCACGATCAACAGGCGCGGCGGTGGGGCTGGCGGCGGCGGACCCATGATCGGTGGGGTGGCCGAGGCGGAGGCGGCGGACAGGGCCAACGCGAGTGCGGCAAGTTTACGCATGGACCACCTCATAATGTCACCCGAGCTTGGCCCGCAGCGCCTCGTTGACCAGCTTGGGGTTGGCCTTGCCGGCCATCGCCTTCATCACTTGCCCGACGAAGAAGCCGAACAGGGCCTCCTTGCCGCTTTTATACTCGGCGACCTTGTCGGCGTTGGCGGCGAGCACGGTGTCGACCGCGGCGTCGATCGCGCCGGTGTCGCTGGTCTGCTTAAGCCCGCGCTCCTCGACGATCGCGGCCGCGCCCTGCCCACTCTCGAGCATTATCTCGAACACCTGCTTGGCGAGGCTGCCCGAAATGGTCCCGTCGCCGACCAAAGCGAGCAACTCCGCCGCCTGCTCGGGCGACACCGGCGACTCCTCGATCGACTTGCCGAGACGGTTCAAGGCGCCGAACAGCTCCGACGCGACCCAATTGGCGGCCGCCTTAGGCTCGACGCCTTTTTCGAGCAGCGCGTCGAACCAGCGCGCGGTCTCGACCTCGGCGGTCAGCACCGACGCGTTGTAGGGCGGGATGCCGTGGCTCTCGTAGCGCTTGCGCTTGGCGTCGGGCAGCTCGGGCAGCGAGGCGCGGCATTCCTCGAGGAAGGCGTCGTCGAGCTCGAGCGGGAGCAGATCGGGATCGGGGAAATAGCGGTAGTCGTGGGCGTCTTCCTTCGAGCGCAGGGTCCGCGTGACACCCTTGTCGGGGTCGAACAGGCGGGTTTCCTGGACCACTGTGCCGCCGCCCTCGATCAGTTCGACCTGGCGCTTGGCCTCATGCTCGACGACGGCCATCACAAAGCGCACCGAATTGACGTTCTTGGTCTCGGTCCGCGTGCCGAGCTCGGCGCCCACTTTGCGCACGCTGACATTGACGTCGGCGCGCATCGAGCCTTCCTCCATATTGCCGTCGCACGACCCGACATAGCGGAGGATCGACCTGAGCTTCCTCAGATAAGCCCCTGCTTCGGAGGGCGAACGCATGTCGGGGCGCGAGACGATTTCCATCAAGGCCACGCCGGCGCGGTTCAAGTCGACATAGGACGAAGTCGGATGCTGGTCGTGCATCAGCTTGCCGGCGTCCTGCTCGACATGGATGCGCTCGATGCCGATCGCCTTGGTCGAGGTTTCGTCGGCGGGGTCGAGCAAAACCTCGACTTCGCCCTCGCCGACCAGCGGGTGGTAGAGCTGCGAGATCTGGTAGCCCTGAGGCAGATCGGCGTAGAAATAATTCTTGCGGTCGAAGCGCGACCAGCGGTTGATTTGGGCCTCAAGCGCCATGCCGGTGCGCACCGCCTGGCGGATGCATTCGCGGTTGGGCACCGGGAGCATCCCCGGCATCGCCGCATCGACCAGCGCGACCTGAGTGTTGGGCTCGGCCCCGAACGCGGTGGCAGCGCTCGAGAACAGCTTGGCGTTGCTGACAACCTGGGCGTGGACCTCGAGGCCGATGACGACCTCATATTCGCCGATTTCGCCCTTGATGCGATAAGGTGCGGTTGCGTCAGCCATCAGTTCAAATCCAAAAACCGTTCGGGCTGAGCTTTGTCGAAGCCCTGCCCTGCCCTGTCCGCCGTAGAGCAAAGGCAGTCCTTCGACAGGCTCAGGACGAACGGAGAGGGGAAGCAGGCAGAAGTCACCACCATTTCTCCGCTCGCGCGGTGAAGCCCGCGCGTTCCTCGATTGCCAGGGCGGCATTCAGAACCCCTTGCTCGTCGAGCTCGCGGCCGATGAGGTGGAGGCCGAGCGGAAGGCCGAGGCCGTCGAGGCCGCCGGGGACCGACATCGCGGGCAGGCCGGCGAGGCTGGCGGGGACCGCGAACACGTCGTTGAGATACATCGCCAGCGGGTCGCTCATCTTCTCAGCCAAGCCAAACGCGGCTGACGGCGCGGTTGGGGTAAGGATCAGGTCGCACTTCTCAAATGCCTGCGCAAAATCGCGCTTGATCAAGGTGCGGACCTTTTGCGCCTTGGTGAAGTAGGCGTCGTAGAAGCCCGCCGACAGCACATAGGTGCCGATCATGATGCGGCGCTTGACCTCGGCGCCGAAGCCGGCGGCGCGGGTCGCGGCATACATCCCGTCGAGCGCGGTGCCCTGCCCCGCCTCGCCGATCTCGCGCAAGCCGTAGCGCACGCCGTCATAGCGGGCGAGGTTGGAAGAGGCCTCGGCGGGGGCGATGATGTAGTATGTGGGCAGCGCGTATTGGGTGTGTGGCAGGCTGATCTCGACCGGCTCGGCGCCGGCGTCGCGCAGCCATTCGACCCCCTTGTCCCACAGCGCGTCGATCTCGGCAGGCACCCCGTCGATACGATATTCCTTGGGAATTCCAACGCGCTTGCCCTTGAGATCACTCGACAATCCGGCTTCCCACTGCGGCACCGGGACATCGAGCGAGGTGGCGTCCTTGGGGTCGAACCCGCACATTACCTCGAGCAGGATGGCGCAGTCGCGCACGGTTTTGGCCATCGGGCCGGCCTGGTCGAGCGAGGAGGCGAACGACACGATGCCCCAGCGTGAGGCGCGGCCGTAGGTCGGCTTGATGCCGCAGATGCCGGTGAAGGCGGCGGGCTGGCGGATCGAGCCGCCGGTGTCGGTGCCGGTGACGCCCGGTGCGAGGCCGGCCGCGACCGCCGCCGCCGAGCCGCCCGACGAACCGCCGGGAGTCAGCGAATTGTTGCCGCCGTCGTTGCGCTTCCACGGGCTGATGACCGGGCCATAGGCGCTGGTTTCGTTGGACGAGCCCATCGCGAACTCGTCCATGTTCAACTTGCCGAGCATGCCCGCGCCGGCGCGGCGGAGGTTGCCGCTGACGGTGGATTCATAGGGCGGCTTGAAGCCCTTGAGGATGTTGCTGCCGGCGGTGGTAGCGACGCCCTCGGTGGCGAACAAATCTTTGATCCCCAGCGGGATGCCGGCGAGCGGGCCGGGGTCGCCCCCTGCCCGCGCCTCGTCGGCGGCAGCGGCGGCGGCGAGCGCGTCGTCGGGGGTTTCGACGGTGAATGCGTTGAGGGCGCGGGCCGCGGCGACCGCGGCGTTGAACTCTGCCGCAATCTCGCGCGCCGAAAAGTCGCCGGCGCGGAAACCGTCGCGCAGCTCGGCGATGGTCTTGGTAGTCAGCTCGGACACTATTCGATCACCTTGGGCACCGCGAAAAAGCCGTGCTCGGCGCCCGGCGCGTTGGCGAGGATCGCGTCGCGCCGGTTGCCGTCGGTGACGACATCGTCGCGCAGGCGCAGTTTCTGCTCGATCACCGCGGTCAGCGGCTCGACGCCGTCGGTATCGACCTCGGCGAGCTGGTCGACCCAGCCCAGGATGTTGTTGAGTTCGGGCACCAGCGCGGCGATCTCGGCGTCGCTCATCGCGATGCGGGCGAGCTTGGCGACGTGGCGCACCTGGGTTGCATCTACTGACATGTCGGCGCGGCTAGCAGGGGCGCCCGTACCCTTCAACCGCCTTGCCGCCCGCGCGGATGCCCAATAGGGCGCCGGCCATGTGTGCACGCCGCTTCCTCATCATGGTCTTCATCCTGACACTGCTCGCGGTCGCGGCGGGGTTCGCGATTTTCCAGTTCGGCGACCGCGTGCTGATCCGCAGCGCCACGCCGAGAGGCCATTTCACCGCGCCGCCCCCGGCCAGCGGACCTGATTACGGCGCGAATTCGGCGTGGCTGGCGCGGCCCGGGATGGCCGACGATCCCTCTCGCTGGCTACCTGACGGCACTTCGGCGGGCGGCGGCGATGCCGTGGTTTTCTACATCCACCCGACGACCTACCTCGAGCGCGACCGCTGGAACGCACCGCTCAGCGGGCACGCCGACAGCGACAAGCGCGCCGGGCTGTTCGTGCGCAGCCAGGCCAGCGCGCTGACCGGCGCGGGCGAGGTGTGGGCGCCGCGCTACCGCCAGGCCGCATTCGGGGCGTTTTTGCTCAAGAACGAGGATGCCACTGCGGCGCTCGACCTCGCCTACGGCGATGTCCGCGCGGCGTTCGACCGCTTTGTCGCGGAAGCCCCCACCGAGCGCCCGATCATCCTCGCCGGGCACAGCCAGGGCGCGCTGCATTTGATGCGGCTGCTCAAGGAGCGCGTTGCGGGCACGCCGCTGCAGCGGCGCGTTGCCGCGGCCTATGTCGTCGGCTGGCCGCTCAGCGTAACCGCCGATGTCCCCGCGCTCGGCCTGCCCGCCTGCACCGCGCCCGACCAGGCCGGCTGCCTGCTGTCGTGGCTGAGCTTCGCCGCGCCGGCCAACCCCGAATTGGTGGTCGACGCCTACCAGGGCTCGCCCGGGCTCGCCGGGGGCAAGCGCAAGCGCGAGGACATTTTGTGCGTCAATCCGCTCACCGGCACCCGCGACGGCGCGGCGGCGCCGGGCGCTAACCCGGGCACGTTGGTGCCGAGCGCTGACCTTGCCTCGGCGACGCTGGTGCCGGGCCGTGTCGGGGCGCAGTGCGACGACGGGCTGCTGATGCTCAATGGCGCAATCCCCGCGCTCGGGCCGTACGTGCTGCCGGGGAATAATTATCACGTCTACGACTACGCCTTGTTCTGGGGCGCGGTGCGCGCCGACGCGGCGCGGCGGGTGGCGGCGTGGCGGCGCTGATCGCCGATTCGGTCGTGGACTTCGCCACCGCCTTGGCGAACGGCGGCAAGCTTGGCGGGCTCGACGTCGGGACCAAGACCATCGGGGTCGCGATCTGCGACGCGCAATGGCATTTCGCCGGGCCGTGCGAGACGATCGCCCGCAAAAAATTCACCACCGACCTCGCCGCGCTCGCCGCATTCGTCGCGCGCGAGCACATCGTCGGGCTGGTGGTCGGGCTCCCGCTCAACATGGACGGTAGCGATTCGCCGCGCACCCAATCGGTGCGCGCGTTCGCGCGCAACCTCGCGCCGCTCGGGCTGCCGGTGCTGCTGTGGGACGAGCGCTGGTCGACCGCCGCGGTCGAGCGCGCGATGGTCGCCGCCGACGTCAGCCGCGCCAAGCGCGCGGTGGCGGTCGACAAATTGGCCGCCGCGCACATCCTGCAGGGCGCGATCGACGCGCTGGCCAATCTCCCGGCGCCCGAATAAGCCGACGCGGCCCATGGACCTGCTAACCATCGATTCGCTGAGCGACGACCACATCGCGCACATCCTCGACGAGGGCGAGCGGCGGTTTGCCGCCAATCGCGACGGGCCGCTGCGCCACGACGTGCTGGCCGGCCACATCGTGTGCAATCTGTTCTACGAGAATTCGACACGGACCCTGATGTCGTTCGCGATCGCCGCGCTCAGGCTCGGCGCCGAGGTGGTCACGCTTCCGGTCGAGCAATCGTCGGTCAAGAAAGGCGAAACGCTGGCCGACACCGCGCGCACCCTCAATGCGATGCGCCCCGACGCGCTGGTCATGCGCCACGGCCGCGATGGTGCGGTGGCTGAGGTCGCGGCGCTGGTCGATTGCCCGGTGATCAACGCCGGCGACGGCACCAACGAGCACCCCACCCAGGCGCTGCTCGACGCCGCCACCATCCGCCAGCATTTCGGCCGCATCGACGGGCTCAAGGTGGCGATCTGCGGCGACATCAAGCACAGCCGGGTGGCGCGCTCGAACGCCGCCTTGCTCAATCGATTGGGTGCTGAAGTGCGGCTGGCTGGCCCGCCTTCGCTGGTTCCGGCGGAGGCCGAGCGGCGCTCGATCGACGAGGCGATCGCTGGCGCCGACGTGGTGATGATGCTGCGCGTCCAGCGCGAGCGGATGGACGAGGATCTGGGCGATGCGCCGGGGGAATATCTGGCGCGCTACGGGCTGACGCAGGAACGGCTGGCCAAAGCGTCAGCGCAGGCGGTGGTGATGCACCCGGGGCCGATCAACCGCGGCGTGGAAATTGCCGATGCGGTCGCCGACGACCCGCAGCGCTCGCTGATCGTGCGCCAGGTCGAGATGGGCGTGGCGATCCGCATGGCCTGCCTGGCGCTGGTCAGCGCCGGCGGCGAGTGAGTTTCCGCTAGTCGATCAGCGCGAGGCGAAGCGCACCGGGGCGTCCCCGGCAACGTTGCGCACGAAGCACGACCCGCCCGATTTGCGCACCGCGCCACACAGAGCGGCGGCGTCCTTGACCCCGGCGAAACCCTTGACCGACAGGCGGTAAACGGTGCCGTGGGCGCTCGCGAAACGCGCGCTCATCGGGGTGAATTTCTTGAGCGCCGAGTACCGCCGGGCAGCGGCGTTCCAGGCGGCGGCGACGCGCTGCGGCGAGCCGTAGGCACCGAGCTGGACGACCGCGGTCGACTTGCCGTTGGGACGCGCCCACGACGCCGAGTGCAGCAAGGCGCGCTTGGGCACGAACGACGCGGCGCGCACCGGAGCGCGCTTGCGCGCCGGCGGCATCGGCGGCGCTTCGGCGTGGGCCCGGACCGGCGCCTCGAACGCGGGGATCGGCGCCGGGGCCGGCAGCACGACCGTAGCGGAGGCGACTTCGGCGTCGGAGGCCGACAGCGGCGGCAGCGGCGGCAGCGCGGGCGCGGCCTCGCTGACCAGCGGGGCGGCGACCGCAACCGGAGCAACCACCGGGGCGGGAGCGGGCGTCACCGCCGGAGCGGACCCGGCAAGCTTGACAGGAGCCGCGCCGTTGAGCGCGAGCCGCACCGGCTGGCCGGGGTCGGACGCGGCGGGCCTGATCCCGGTCAGCGCGGCGACCTGGTCGGAAGCGCGCACCGGCTTGGCGAGCTGCATCCATTGCGCGACCCGGGCATCGACCTGGTCGGCGGCGAGGTCCTGCGCGGCGACGTTGCGCGCCGCGGTCCAGTCACCGGAGAAAGCATAAGCGAGGGCGAGGTTCTGGCGCACGCGGGCGTCGGCGCCGACTTGGCGCGCGGCCGGCTCGAGCACCTCGATCGCACCGCCCGGCTGGCCGGCGAGCGCCAGGGCCAGGCCGTAATCGGACGGGTCGAGCATGCCGCGGGCAGCCTCGAGGAAGCGCAGCGCCTCACCCGATTTGCCCTGGGCGATCTGGACCAAAGCGAGCTTGAGCACGACCTGCGGCTGGTTCGATGCCAAGGTCAGCGAATCGCGATAGGCGGCCTCGGCCGAGGCGAACCGCCCGGAGCCGAAATAGGCATTGCCGAGCAAGGCGCGGAAACCGGCGTCGGCGGGCTTGGCAGCCACCGCCCGCTCCGCGAAATCGACCGCGCTGGCGTAATCCTCGGCGCCAAGCGCCATCTGGGCGCGGGTGGCGAGCCCGACATTGCCCGGGTTGGCAACGCTCGACGCGCTGCGGGTCGCACGGTGCGGGGCCGCGCAGCTGCTGATCACCCCGGCGAGCGCGAGGGCGGACAGAGCGGAGCCGTAACGGAGCGACTTGGACATTTTACTTATCCCTTGCGGTTGGCTTTCGCGGCCATGGCGTCGAGTTCCGGCATGCCGGCGAGATACGCATCGAGCGCCTCGGTCACGAGGATCTGCGCCGAGCTGGCGTTGACCGCGCAAGCAAGGCGAAGCTTGAGATGGCGCGCCGTATCGAGGCGCAGCGTGAAGGCCGCCTTGGCCTTGGAGCCCGGAGCGGCGCGCGGGCGAGCCGCACGGCGCGGCGCGGGAACCGCAGCCGGATGAGCGACGACTACCGCCGCGACTGGCGCCGCGGCAACGAATTCCGCGTCCGTTTCGGGCTGATACAGCTCGGCGGTGTCGTCGAGGAAATCCTCGTCGGGCTCGCCTTCGTCGCTCAGCGCGTCGGCGCCGCCGTCGGCTTCAAGGCGGTCGGCGAGCTCGGCCTGCTGGCCGTGCACCGGCGACCCGACCGGGGTCAGGCCGGCGAGCGGGCTGCGCAGCGGCGGCTCGGACAATTCGTCTCCGAACGCGTCATGCTCGGCGTCGCGCACCGGCGACAAAGCAGCGCGCGGCGGCTCGAAGCCCATGTCGTCCCAGCCGAGGTCCTCGAGCCCGGCGCCGGCCGACTGGCCGCCGAAACCCTGGGGGCGCATGGCGGGGCGCGCCGCGCCCTTGCGGGCGAGCAGTCCGGACGAGAGCGAGGCGAACGTCTTAGGCTCGGTTTTCACTGGTGGCACCCTTACTGGCCGACAACGCGGCGGCCGAAGCCACCGACCGGACGCGGACTGGCGACGCCGTTGGGCGCCGCGCCGGGCGCCGCGAACACGGTGCGGCGGAAATTCTTTTCGAGGCGGTCGGAAATATAATCCCACAATTCGACCACTTCGCGCGCCGAGCGGCCGTTGGGGTCGACTTCCATCACCGTGCGGCCGTCGATCATCGAGGCGGCAAAATCGGTGCGGTGATGGACGGTGACCGGGGCGACGGTGCCGTGCTGCGACAGCGCGACCGCGGCTTCGTAGGTGATTTTGGCCTTGGGCGTGGCGCCGTTGACGACGAACAGCAGAGGCTTGCCGGCGCGGTCGCACAAATCGACCGTGGCGCCGACCGCGCGCAGATCGTGCGGGCTCGGGCGGGTCGGGATAACGATCAGTTCGGCGACCGCGATGACGCTCTGGATCGCCATGGTGATCGCCGGCGGGGTATCGATCACGGCGAGGCGGAAGCCCTGCTGGCGCAGCACTTCCAGATCGGAGGCGAGACGGGCGACGGTGGTCTGGGCGAAGGCCGGCATGTCGGCCTCGCGCTCGTTCCACCAATCGGCCAGGCTGCCCTGGGGATCGATGTCGATCAGGCACACCGGGCCGGCGCCCGCGAGCTGAGCCTGCACCGCGAGGTGACCGGACAATGTCGTCTTGCCCGACCCACCCTTCTGCGATGCCATTGCCAGAACGCGCATGTAATTCCCCTCGCCATATGCGGACGTTTGATGGGCTGGAGTGACACCCAAGCCTCTAAAATCTGGTTAACATCGGCACGACCTTGTTGCCCTGACGAGCGGGTCGGCTAGGATGGGCGAATGGCGCGCAGGATGGGCATCACGGCGTATTCGATCCTTGCCCGGGCGGCGGTGCTGGGGGTGCTGGCGGTGTCCGCCGCGGCCCCGGCGCAGTCGGTCAAGGCCGGGATCGAGGCATGGCAGCGCGGCGAGAATGCCGCCGCGGTGGCGATCTGGAAGCCGCTCGCCGAGCAGGGTGACGCCGACGCCGCGTTCAACCTAGGCCAGGCCTACCGCCTCGGCCGCGGGGTGCCGATCGACCTTGCTGCCGCGCAATCATGGCTGACCCGCGCCGCCGAAAAGGGCCACCTCGACGCCCAGGCGACGCTTGGCCTGCTGTTGTTCCAGAGCGGCAACCGGGCCGGCGCGTTGCGCTGGCTCAAGGCGGCCGCCGAGCGCGGCGAACCGCGCGCCTCGCTGGTCTACGGCACCGCCCTGTTCAACGGCGACGGGGTCCAGCGCGATTTCGTGCTGGCCTACGCCCTGGTCAGCCGCGCCGCCGCCCAGGGCCTCGGGGCGGCCAAGGCGACGCTCGCCGAAATGGACAAATTGATCCCGCTCGACAAGCGGCGCAAAGGAGTCGCGCTGGCGCTCGAGAAAGTCGGCGCCGAGCCGCCCACGGCCAAGCCGAAACCGGACGCCAAGCCGGCGCCGAAGGTCGCCGCGGACAAGCACAAGGCACCGGCCGCAGGCGAGGCGCCGGCCAAGTCGGCGGTGCCCTCGTCGGGCGGCTGGCGCGTCCAGCTCGGCGCGTTCGGCCGGAAGTCGGCCGCCGAAGCCTTGTTCGCGAAATTGTCCGGCAGCGGCGAGCTGGCCGGGCGCCAGCCGTCCTACATTGCCGCCGGGGCGGTCACCCGGCTCCAGGTCGGTCCGTTCGAAAGCAAGGCCAAGGCGCAGGCCGCGTGCGCCGCGCTGGCCCGGCGCGGGCAGGCCTGTTTCGCGGTGCTCGCGAAGTAAGCGTCAGCCGTCGACCCAGTCGCGGCGCGCGATGCCCTGGGCCCACAGCAAGGCGGTGAGGTCGTTATGGTCGATCCGTGCGTCGGCGACCGCAATCAGCGCCGGCTTGGCGCGGTAGGCGACGCCGAGCCCCGCCGCCTCGACCATCGCGCGGTCGTTGGCGCCGTCGCCGACCGCCAGCGTGTCCGCCGCGGCCAGCCCGAGCCGGTCGCGCACCTCGACCAACGCGTCGCATTTCGCCTTGCCGTCGACGATCGGCCCCTCGACCGACCCGTTGAGCCGCCCGCCGGCGATGCCGAGACGGTTGGCGCGAACCTCCGCGAAGCCGAGTTCGGTGGCGACCGGCTCGGCGAAGGCGGTGAACCCGCCCGTCACCAGCAGGGTCGCGGCGCCGCGCGCGCGCATCGTCGCGACCAGCGCCCGCGCGCCGGGGTTGGCGCGGACCCGCTCGATGCGGCAGCGCTCGATGACCTCGGCGTCGAGCCCGTCGAGCACCGCGACGCGCTCGCGCAAGGCAGTCGCGAAATCCATCGCGCCGCGCATCGCTTGCTCGGTGATCGCCGCTACCGCCAGCTTGGCTCCGGCATAGTCGGCCAGCTCGTCGATGCATTCCTGGCCGATCATCGTCGAATCCATGTCCGCCACGAGCAGCTTCTTCTCGCGCAACGCGGCCTCCTGGACGACGACATCGACGCCCGGGATGCAGGCATCGAGCGCGGCGCGGGCCTCGGCCAGCTCGAACGCGCCGCCCGCGATCTCGATGTCGGCCGCATCGCCTTCATCGATCCAGCGCCACGCGCCGGGCTTGAGCCGTGATCCCTCGAGACAGGCCGCAGCCTGCGCGATGCTATCCCGGTCGAGCCGCCCGGCTGCTATCAGCGTCGCGATGATCAAGCCCTTGCCTCCACTCGCTCTCATCGCCGGTTCGACCGCGAGCGGCAAGTCGGCGCTCGCGCTCGAGCTGGCGGCGCGCACCGGCGGGGTGATCGTCAATGCCGACAGCGCGCAATTGTACCGCGACATTCCCGTGCTTAGCGCCGCACCGGGCGACCGCGACCGCGCGCGCGCCGGGCACAGCTTGTACGGAGTAATCGACGGCGCCACCGCCTGCTCGGCGGCCGAGAGGGCGGCGCTGGCCCGGGGCGAGATTTCGGCAATCCAGGCCGCGGGCCGCCTGCCGATCCTGGTCGGCGGCACCGGCCTCTATTTACGCACGCTGCTCGACGGCATCGCCCCGGTCCCGCCGATCAATCCCGGCATTCGAGCCGAGGTGCGCGCGGCGAGCGTCGAGGCCAACCGCACGCGGCTCGCCGAGCGAGACCCCGCGGCCGCCGCTCGGCTCGCCCCGGCCGACGCCACGCGCACCGCCCGCGCTCTCGAGGTCGTGCTGTCGACCGGCAGGCCGCTCGCCGCATGGCAGGAGCAGCGCGAGGGCGGGATTGCCGCGCAGGTCGCGCTCGCGCCGCTGATCCTGCTCCCACCGCGCGACTGGCTGTACGCCCGCTGCGACGCGCGTTTCGCGGCGATGCTGTACGGCGGGGCGGTGGCCGAGGTTGAGGCGCTGCTCGCCCGCAATCTCGACCCGCAACTTCCGGTGATGCGCGCGATCGGCGTGCGCGAGATTGCCGCCATGCTGCGCGGCGAGCTGTCGCGGGAGCAAGCGCTCGCCGCCGGCCAGCAGGCGACCCGCAACTACGCCAAGCGCCAATACACCTGGTTCGCCCACCAGCCGCCGGGAGAGTGGCCGCGGTTCGGAGAGCCCGTCGAAGGCCATCTGAGCGAAGCGCTGGCCCTGTTGGATGCCTAATCCCGTTCGGGCTGAGCTTGTCGAAGTCCTGCCCTTCCTTCAAACGAGCAAACCGAAGGACAGCCCTTCGACAGGCTCAGGGCGAAACGGTTTTATGGACATCCTGCGCGACGCCGACATCGACCCCGCCCCGCTCGCCGGCAAGCGCGTCGCGATTATCGGGTTCGGCAACCAGGGCCGCGCCCAAGCGCTCAACTTGCACGACAGCGGCGTCGACGTGGTGGTCGGCCTGCGCGAAAGCTCGGCCAGCGCGGCGGAGGTCGCGGGGCATGGGCTGACGGTCGCGCGGGTCGAGGACGCCGTTGCCTCCGCTGACCTCGTCATGCTGCTCGCGCCCGACGAAAAGCTCGCCACGATCTATCGCGAAATCGCGCCGCACCTGCGACCGGGCGCCGCGCTCGGCTTCAGCCACGGCCTGGCGGTCCACTTCAAGCTGATCGACCCGCGCCCCGACCTCGACGTGATCCTCGTCGCGCCCAAGGGCCCGGGCACCGCGCTGCGCTCGCTCTACGCGCAGGGCAAGGGCATGGTCGCGCTGTGGGCGGTGGCGCAGGATGCGAGCGGCTCGGCGCGCGCTATCGCCCTTGCCTACGGGCGCGCGATCGGCTGCGCCCGCGCCGGCTTGATCGCCTCGTCGTTCGCCGAGGAATGCGAGGCCGATTTGTTCAACGAAAGCGCGGTGGTGTGGGGCGCGGTGCCCGAGATCCTCACCGCCGGGTTCGAAACCTTGGTCGAGGCCGGGGTCACGCCCGAAGTCGCCTTCCTCGAATGCGTCGGCGAGTTGAAGTTGATCGCCGAATTGATCGAGGCGCGCGGGATCGCGGGGATGCGCGAGGCGATCTCCAACACCGCCGAGCTGGGCGCCACGCTCGGCGGCCCGCGCATCGTCGACGACGGGGTCAGGCAGAGGATGCGCGAAGTGTTGGCGGAGATCCGCGCCGGCCAGTTCGCCGCGGAACTGCAGAAAGAGGAAGCGTCAGGCTATCAGCGGCTCAAGGCGGCGCGGGCCAAGGCGCGCGCGCATCCGCTCGAAGCAGCGCGCAAACGTCTGGACCCCTAGCCGACGACGTCGCGCTCGGGGGCCGGCCGCTCGCCCACGCTGGCGCGCTCGAGATAGGCGCGCTGAAGCTTGAGGTGAGCCGCCGCGGCACCGCGGTCCGCCGCCGTTTCGGCGCGCTCCTGCTCCTCCGCCGCGCGCTGCGCGAAATAGATCCGGTCCTGCTCGCTCATCGCCTGCCTCCCACCGAGTTCGCGAGCATAGCATAAACGGCAAACCGTGTCGCGGTTCCGCCGCGGCATCAGCGCCGCCCGAACAGCTTTTCGATCTCGCCGTGGCCGAGCTTGACCCAGGTTGGGCGGCCGTGGTTGCACTGGCCTGAGTTGGGGGTCACTTCCATCTCGCGCAGCAGCGCGTTCATCTCCGCCACCGACAGGATGCGCCCGGCGCGCACCGAGCCGTGGCAGGCGATCGTCGCGGCGACCAGGTCGAGCTTGTCGCGCAGGCTCAGCGCCTGGCCGAGCTCGGCGATTTCGGCGGCGAGGTCGGCGAGCAGGCCCTTGACGTCGGCGCTGCCGAGCGGTGCCGGGGTGGCGCGGACCAGCATCGCGGCGGCACCGAAGCGCTCGATCTCGAGCCCCAGCGTGGCAAGCTCGGCCGCCGCCTCCTCGAGCCGGTCGCAATCGGGCTCGTCGAGTTCGACGACCTCGGGAATCAGCAGCGCCTGGCGCGCGACGTCTCCGCCGGCCCGCGCCGCGCGCATCCGTTCGAGCACCAGCCGCTCGTGCGCGGCATGCTGGTCGACGATCACCAGCCCGTCCTCGGCCTCGGCGACGATATAGGTCGCCGCGACCTGGCCGCGGGCGACCCCGAGCGGGTGGCTGGAAACCGGGGCGGTGGCGGCCTCGGCGCGCGCGGCGGGGTCGGAGCGGAACAGCGCCTGCACTTCCGCGACGCGCCCCTCCCGCTCGCGGGAGGGGTTGGGGTGGGCCTGTTCGGCGAGGGCGGCGGCATAACCTGACAAGCCCTCCCCCGGCCCCTCCCGCTCGCGGGAGGGGAGCAGGCCCGAGGTCCACATCGCCGGCGCGGCGGCTTGCTCGCGCGCGGCGCTCCTCTGCCCCGCTTCCTCCAGCGCATCGCGCAGGCCGCCGACGATAAGCCCGCGCACCGCCTGCGGGTCGCGGAAGCGGACTTCGGTCTTGGCCGGGTGGACGTTGATATCGACCTCTTGTCCCGGCACCGCGATGAACAGCGCGGCAATCGGGTGGCGGTCGCGCGCGATGAGGTCGCGGTAGGCGCCGCGCAGCGCGCCGACGAGGAGCCGGTCCTTCACCGGCCGCCCGTTGACGAACAGGAATTGCTGGTCGGCCATGCCGCGGTTGAAGGTCGGTAGGCTGATCACGCCGCTCAACCCGAGCCCGTGGCGCGCGCAATCGATGCCGATGCCGTGGCGGTCGAGCTCGTGGCTGAGCAGCTCGGCGACCCGCGCCGGCGGATCGGCCGGCTGCAGCGACAGGATCCGCCGCCCGTCATGGTCGAGGCTGAACGCGACATCGCCGCGCGCCATCGCCAGCCGCTTCACGATGTCGAGGCAGGCGGCATATTCGGCGCGCGGGCTGCGCAGGAATTTCCTGCGCGCGGGGACCTTGTCGAACAGCCCGTCGACCCGCACCCGCGTCCCGGGCGGAAGCGCCGCGGGCCCCTCCCCCGCCGCGGCGCCATGGTCGATCTCGATCCGCCAGCCATCGCCGGCCTGTCCTGAGCGCGTCGAGGGGCGCATCCGGCTCTCCAGCGTCAGCCGCGCCACGCTGGCGATCGACGGCAGCGCCTCGCCGCGGAAGCCGAAGCTGGCGACCTCGTCGATCGCGTCGGTCGGCAGCTTGGAGGTCGCGTGGCGCTCGAGCGCGAGGCGCATCTCATCGGGCGCCATGCCCGAGCCGTCGTCGCTCACCTCGATCAATTCGAGCCCGCCCGCGGCGAGCCGCACCGCGATGCTCGTCGCCCCCGCGTCCAAACCGTTTTCGATCAATTCTTTCAGCGCGCTGGCCGGGCGCTCGACCACCTCGCCCGCGGCGATGCGATCGATCAGCTCGGAGGGCAGCCGTCTTATTGACATGTTAAGGGTCCTAGCCCAATCCGAGGCGGCCCGCGAAGCGCTGATTTTCGGCGAAATTCAGTCAGCATTCAATGGGAAGAGTTTAACTCCCGGTTAAGCGGCGGCGTCAACTTCGCCGCTGAGCCGGGCAAGGCGAGAGACGGGGTAACGCATGTTCTGGGCGCGCTGGTTCAAATGGATGTCGCACGACATGGCGATCGACCTCGGGACCGCCAATACGTTGGTCTATGTCCGCGGCCGCGGGATCGTCCTCAACGAGCCGTCGGTGGTCGCGATCGAGACCATCAACGGGGTCAAGAAGGTCAAGGCGGTCGGCGAGGACGCCAAATTGATGATGGGCAAGACCCCCGACCAGATCGAGGCCATCCGGCCGCTGCGCGATGGCGTGATCGCCGACATTGATGTCGCCGAGCAGATGATCAAGCACTTCATTCACAAGGTGCACGGCGGCAAGATGCGCGCCTGGCGCTTCCCCGAGATCGTCATTTGCGTGCCGTCGGGGTCGACCTCGGTCGAGCGCCGCGCGATCCGCGATGCCGCCTCCAACGCCGGCGCCAGCCAGGTCTATCTGATCGAGGAGCCGATGGCCGCCGCGATCGGCGCCGACATGCCGGTCACCGAGCCGATCGGCTCGATGGTGGTCGACATCGGCGGCGGCACCACCGAAGTCGCCGTGCTCAGCTTGCGCGGCCTCGCCTACACCACCTCGGTGCGGGTCGGCGGCGACAAGATGGACGAGGCGATCTCGTCCTACGTCCGGCGCAACCACAACCTGCTCATCGGCGAAGCCACCGCCGAGCGGATCAAGCAGGAAGTCGGCATCGCCAAGCCGCCCGTCGACGGCATCGGCCGCACCGTCCACATCAAGGGCCGCGACCTGGTCAACGGCGTGCCCAAGGAAATCTCGATCAACCAGGGCCAGATCGCCGAGGCGCTGTCGGAGCCGGTCGGGACCATCGTCGAGGGCGTCCGCATCGCGCTCGAGAACACCGCGCCCGAGCTCGCCGCCGACATCTGCGATCAGGGCATCGTGCTGACCGGCGGCGGCGCGCTGCTGCAAGGCCTCGACGAGGTGCTGCGCGACGAAACCGGCCTGCCGGTCACCGTCGCCGACGATCCGCTGACCTGCGTTGCGCTGGGGACCGGCCGGGCGCTCGAGGAAGAGCAGTTCCGCGGCGTCCTGCAAACCGCCTGAGGGCGTGAGCGATGGCCCCGCGGATGGGCTGGTCACGGCGCGCCCAGTACGGGCTGTTCTTCAGCTTCATCGCGGCCGTCGCCGGGCTGGTCATCGGGCTGATCATGCTCGCTCTGTCGCTGCTCGCACCCAATTCCTACCGCTTTGTCCGCGGCGCCGCGCTTGACGCCACCGCTCCGGTCACCGGCGCGCTGCGCGAGGTGGTCGATACCGCCAGCGGGCTCGGCAGCGGCGCCGGCAATTACTGGGATGCGATCGCCCAGAACGGCCGCCTCAAGGCCGAGCGGGTCAAGCTCAACCAAAGGATGGTCGAAGCCAAAGCGATCGCCCAGGAAAACCGCCAGCTCAAGGCCGCGCTGCAATTGCGCGAGCGCAGCCCGAAGGCGGTCGCCACCGGTCGTATCGTCGGCTCCTCGTTCACCTCCCCCCGCCGCTTCGCGGTGCTCTCGGCAGGCTCGCGCGACGGCGTCCTCAACGGCATGCCGGTGCGCGCGCCGGAGGGGCTGGTCGGCCGCATCGTCGATGCCGGCATGGTCGCCAGCCGCGTGCTTTTGGTGTCCGACCGCTCCAACATCGTCCCCGCCCGCATGCTGCGCACAGGGATGCCGGTGATCAGCCAGGGCCGCGGGGACGGCACCGTCGACCTGCGCCCGCTCGAGGTCGGCCGCAATCCGTTCAAGCGCGGCGACATCGTCGTCACCTCGGGCACCGGCGGGCTGTACCCGCCGCTGGTGCCGATCGCCCGCGTGGTCAAGCTCGACGACGACGGCGCGATCGCCGTCCCGCTTGCCGACCCGGCGCGGATCAGCTTCGCGATGGTCGAACCGGCCTACGAGCCCGCCGCGCTCGCCGCCGAAGCGGCGGAGCCGCGCTGATGGTGCGCGCCGCTTTGTCCTCCCGCCGCCGCATCGGCCAGGGCCCGCGGGCCGGGGCGATGTACATCCCCGCCGCCACCGTGGTCGTCGCCTCCGCGCTGTCCGCGCTGCCGATCGTCGCCGCCGCCGGCTGGTACCCCGACTTCGGCTTCCTCATGCTGATTGCCTGGCGGCTGTTGCGCGGCGATGCGTGGCCGGCGTGGTGGGCGGCGCCCTTGGGCTTCGTCAACGACGTGCTGACCGGCGCCCCGATCGGCCTGTCGGTGGCGTGGTGGACCGCGGCGATGCTGATCCTCGACATCGTCGACCGCCGCACCATCTGGCGCGATTACTGGATCGAGTGGGCGCTCGCCGCGCTGCTGCTGTGCGCCAACGAAACCGCCGAATGGTGGGTCGCCGGCCTGATGGGCGCGCCGTTCGCCTATCGCTCGACGCTGCCGCCGCTGCTGATTGCGATCCTCTCGTTCCCGGTCGCGGCATGGATCGTCGGCCGGCTCGACCACTGGCGGCTCGGCCAATGAAGCTCGAACGGCGCTTTACCTCGGTCCAGCAGTCGATGGCCTTTTCGCGCCGGATGATGCTGGTGCGCGGGGCGCAACTGGCGGTCGGCGGGCTGCTCATCGGCCGCTTGGGCTGGCTGTCGGTGGCCGAGAACGAGCGCTACCAATTGCTAAGCGAGAGCAACCGCGTGCAATTGATCATCGTGCCGCCGCGGCGCGGCTGGATCGTCGACCGCAATAACAAGCCGATCGCGATCAACCGCAGCGACTTCCGCGTGGACATCATCCCCGAGCAGCTCGAGAACCCCGAGGCGACGCTGACCATGCTCGCCGGGCTGCTCAAGCTGAGCATCGACGACGTCGACCGCATCTTGAAGGAATTAAAGGCGGCCAAGGGCTACCAGCCGGTGCAGGTCGCCGAGAACGTGCCCTACGACCAATATGCCGCGGTCACTGTGCGCCTGCCCGAAATGCCCGGGGTGCAGCCAATGCGCGGCTTTTCGCGCTACTACCCGTCGGGCCCCGCGGTGGGCCATCTGGTCGGCTATGTCGGCGCCGCCTCGGCCGCCGAATATGAGAAAGAGAAGAACCCGCTGCTGATCACCCCCGGGTTCAAGATCGGCAAGGAAGGCCTCGAGGAAACCCTCGAGAAGCGCCTGCGCGGCACGCCCGGCGGCCAGCGCGTCGAATTGACCGCGCGCGGCAAATTGGTGCGCGAGCTGACTCCCAAGCCCGACGTCAGCGGCGGCACCGTCCAGCTCGCGATCGATGCCGAGCTGCAGGAATATGCCGCCCGCCGGCTGGGCGAGGAATCGGGCTCGGTGGTGATCCTCGACTGCCTCACCGGCGACATCCTCAGCCTGGTCTCGATGCCGGCCTACGACCCCAACAGCTTTTCGGACGGCATCGGCCGCACCGAATGGAAAATGCTGTCCGACGACCAGCGCCGGCCGCTGCTCAACAAGGTTTTGAACGCGCTCTACCCGCCGGGCTCGACGATCAAGCCGATGGGCGCGCTGGCCCTGCTCGCCCACGGCGTCGACCCCACCGACCGCATCCACTGCGCCGGCGGCTATGCCCTCGGCAACCGCTTCTTCCGCTGCCTCGGCCGCCACGGCTCGGTCGACATGCGCCGCGCCATCGCCAAGAGCTGCAACACCTATTTCTACGCGATGGGCAACCGCATCGGCTACGACAACATCGCGCCGATGGCCAAGCGCCTCGGGCTCGGTCAGAAGTTCGACCTGCCGGTGGTCAGCCAGAGCTACGGCACGGTCCCCGACAGCAAGTGGAAATTGAAGCGCTACGCCGACAACCAGAAACTGATCGAGCGCCCCGACTGGACCGCCTCGGACACATTGAACGCGTCGATCGGCCAGGGCTATCTGATCGTCAATCCGCTCCAGCTGGCGACGATGTCGGCGCGCATCGCCTCGGGCCGCGACCTCCAGCCGCGGCTGGTCGGGGTCGGCAAGGCGCCGCCGGCCTTGCTCGGGATAGAGCCCAAGCATCTCGAGATCGTCCACGGCGGGATGTGGCAAGTGGTCAACGGCGACGGCACCGCGGGCGCCTCCAAGCTCCAACTCGGCGGGATCGAGATGAGCGGCAAGACCGGCACTGCGCAGGTGCGCCGCCTGGCGGCCAGCGCCAGCCGCGGCCAGGGCGGCGACTGGAAATACCGCGACCACGGGCTGTTCGTGTTCTACGCGCCGTCCGACAAGCCGCGTTACGCCGGCGCGGTGGTGATCGAGCACGGGCTCGGCGGGGCGCGCGCCGCGGCCCCGGTCGCCAAAGACGTTCTGACCTTCCTGTTCGACCGCGCCAAGGCGATGGAATCGCTGACCGCGCTCGAGACGCAGTGGGGCGGCACGATGGCCGAGCGCACCGCGCGGCGCGCGGCGGCGGTCGCGGCGGCGGCGGCGGCAGCGGCGCGGCGCGCATGATCTCCTCGGCGATCATCCCCCAGCCGCTGGCGCGGCTGCCGTGGCGCCTGATCTTCCTGGTTGTCG
Organism: Sphingomonas sp.; assembly: GCF_031426035.1. Classification (GTDB taxonomy): domain Bacteria; phylum Pseudomonadota; class Alphaproteobacteria; order Sphingomonadales; family Sphingomonadaceae; genus Sphingomicrobium. Next base: position 31,241 of record NZ_JANPKO010000105.1, read on the forward strand.
GGATCGGCACGCTCGGCCTGCTGACGCTTTACTCGTCGGCCGGCGGCTCGGTGCAGCCGTGGGCGGCCAAGCAGGCGATGGCCCTGCTGCTGTTCCTCGGCGTCGCGGTGATGATGTCGTGGGTCAAGGAGTCGACCATCAAGGCACTGGCGCTGCCGATCTACATAGTGGTGCTGGTGATGCTGATCCTGGTCGAGATGCTCGGCTTCGTCGGCAAGGGCGCGCAGCGCTGGCTCGATTTGGGCTTCATCCGCCTCCAGCCGTCGGAGTTCATGAAGCCGGCGATCGTCCTCGTCCTCGCCCGCTTCTACGACCTGCTGCCGGTCGGCGACATCAGCAAGTGGCGCGCGATCTGGCCCGCCGGGCTGATGCTCGGCCTTCCCGCCGCCCTGATCCTGGTCCAGCCCGACCTCGGCACCTGCATCCTGGTCGTGCTCGGCGGCCTGACCGTGATGTTCATCGCCGGCCTGCCGATGCGCCTGTTCGTCGGCGGCGCCACGCTGCTCGCGCTGGCGATGCCGGTCGCTTACTCGATGATGCACGAATACCAGCGCAAGCGGGTGATGATCTTCATGGACCCCGAAAGCGACCCCTTGGGCGCCGGCTATCACATCAGCCAGTCGAAGATCGCGATCGGCTCGGGCGGCATCTTCGGCAAGGGCTTCTTGAATGGCAGCCAGAGCCACCTCGACTATCTCCCCGAGGGCCACACCGACTTCGTGTTCGCGACGATGGTCGAGGAATGGGGGCTGGTCGGCGGCGCGTTGCTGATCCTCGCCTTTGGCGCGGTGATCCGCTGGGGGATGAAGGTCAGCATGAACTCGCGCAGCCGGTTCGCCCAATTGGCCGCGGCCGGGCTGTCGGCGACGATCTTCTTCTACGTCTCGATCAATCTAATGATGGTGATGGGCCTCGCCCCGGTGGTCGGCATCCCGCTGCCTCTGGTCAGCTTCGGCGGCTCGGCGGTGATGACCGTCATGCTGTGCCTCGGCATGCTGATGTCGTTCGAGCGCCAGCAGCGCACCACCTCGCGCCTCGCCGGCTAGCGCGCCCGTGCGGTTGCGCCGCGCCGGACCCCATGCTACCGGCGCGCCGCGCGCTGCCGCCACGGCCGCCGCGCACCGCCTCTCTTTGGCATGGACGCATAGCTCAGTTGGTAGAGCAGCTGACTCTTAATCAGCGGGTCCTAGGTTCGAGCCCTAGTGCGTCCACCATTTTCCCCGGTCAGCCCGCGTCAGCTTCGCGACGTGGCTCAATTGGGCGATGGTCCGCCTCAACCGGCCGTTCGGGGGCGCCAAAACCATCGCCTAACGCGCGTTTGTCCCGGCCGCCTGCATCGCCATGAACTGATCGACCATCACCAGCCGCTCGGCGATGTCGATCCGGTATGGCGCATCGCGTGGTGCCAGCGACAATGCCAGCAACCATGCGCGCTTCGCCGCCGCCAAATCGCCAGCCCGGGCATGAGCCATGCCGAGGAAG
>NZ_JANPKO010000106.1:0-5331 GCF_031426035.1 Sphingomonas sp.
GCCGGCCGGCCCGGAGCACCCGGCGGCGGGATTTGCGCGTCATTGCTGCTCGGCGTCGCCACCGGCTTGCTGTGGGCCCCGTGCGCGGGGCCGATCCTTGGCATCATCTTTACCGCCGCCGCGCTCAACGGCGCCAGCGCCAACACCACTTTGCTGCTGCTTGCGTATGCCCTCGGCGCGGCGACCTCGCTGGCCCTGGCGCTGCTCGCCGGCGGCAAGCTGTTCCAGCGGATGAAAAAGTCGTTGGGCGCCAGCGAGTGGATCCGCCGCGCGCTTGGGGTTGCGGTGCTGGTCGGCGTGTCGGCCATCGCGCTTGGCCTCGACACCCGCGTGCTCGCCAAACTGTCCTCGGCGCAGACCCAGAGCATCGAGACCGGGCTCGCGCGCAAGCTCGGCCTGGCCGGCGCCGCGACCAGCAGCACCGCGGTCGGCAAGGACGGCGGGCTGATGCTCGGCGTCGAAGGCAATTTGCCCGCGCTCGACGGCATCGGGCCGTGGATCAACTCGCCGCCGCTGACCCGCGAAGCCTTGCGCGGCAAGGTCGTGCTGATCGACTTCTGGACCTACTCGTGCATCAACTGCGTGCGCTCGACGCCTTACTTGCGCGCGTGGCACCAGCGCTATGCCGACGACGGCCTGGTCATCATCGGCGTCCACGCCCCCGAGTTCGCGTTCGAGCGCAACCCCGCCAATGTGCGCAAAGCGGTCGCCGACATGGGCATCGCCTACCCCGTCGCGCTCGATAACGACTATGCGCTGTGGAAGGCGATGAATAACCAGTACTGGCCCGCCAAATACTTCATCGATGCCCAGGGCCGCGTCCGCTACCACCACTTCGGCGAGGGCAAATACGCCGAGTCCGAGGCGGTCATCCGCCAGCTGCTGCGCGAGGCCGGGCGCGCGCCCGCCGCCGCCGCCAAGCTCGGCCAGGCGATCGACGTCAAGGCCGCCGAAGCCGCCGCGGCAACCGCCACCCTGCGCTCGCCCGAGGCCTATCTCGGATATGCCCGCGCCGAGCGCTTCGCCTCGCCCGGGGGTTTCCGCAAGGATGTCAGCGCGCGCTACGCCGCCGCCCCGCTTGTGCTCAACCACTGGGCGTATGAGGGGCAATGGACCGTGGCCGGGCAGGACGCCCGCCTCGACGCCCCGGGCGGCGCAATCGTCACCCGCTTCCACGCCCGCGATGTCCACCTCGTGCTCGCCGCGCCCGCCGGCCGCCCGGTGCGCTTTCGCATCACCGTCGACGGTAAAGCCCCGGGGCGCGACGCCGGGGTCGATGTCGCCCCCGACGGCACCGGCACCGTCACCGGCGAGCGGCTCTACCAATTGGTCCGCCAGCGCGGTCCCGTCACCGACCGCACGGTCCGCATCGAGTTCCTCGACCCCGGCGCAACCGCCTTCGCCTTTACCTTCGGCTGAGGTTGGTCCGCCCAAGTAATAGCCAAATAATACAGCGCAGTGCGGGCGAGGCGAGCCAGCAATCGCGGGCACCAACATGAACAATCGGTCGGTATTACATTCACCGTCGATGCATCCATCGCGCCCCATATCGGTTGTGCTTTTGCGATCGCCGGACGCTCCCGGCGCCTTTTTCAAGGAATTTTCGATGACCAAGTTCGTCACCATTTTGACCGGCGCGGCCGGCCTCGCGCTGGTTGCCGGCGCCGCCCCCGCCGCGGCGCAGAACTATCCCTATGGCACCAACCAAAGCGGCAATGTCGTCGGCCAGGTGCTCGAGCAGGTGCTCGGCGGCGGCCGCTATGGCGCCTACGGCCAGGGCAATGACCGGCTCGCGGTCGACCAGTGCGCGCGCGCCGCCGAGGCCCGCCTCAACCGCAATGCGCAAGGCTACCAGGGCCAGGGCTATCCGGGCTACCAGGGTCAGGGCCAGGGTTATGGCTACGGCAACAACGGCTACAACAACGGCTACAACAACGGTTACGCGATGGCCCGCGTGGTCGGCATCACCGGCGTCGAGCGCCGCTCGCGCGGCCTGCGCGTCAGCGGCCTGATCGCCTCGGGCCGCAACCCCTATGGCCAGCAGGGCTATGGCCAGGGCTACGGCTACGGCAACCAGGGCTACGGCCAGCCGGGCTACGGCCAGCCTGGTTATGGTGCGCCGGGCTACGGCCAGCCGGGTTACGGCCAGCCGGGTTATGGTGCGCCGGGCTATGGCAACCAGGGCTACGCCCAGGCGGCCGACCTGCGCTTCACCTGCAACGTCGACTATCGCGGTTATGTTAGCAACGTGCGGATCAACCGCAACACCGCCCGCCGTACCTACTAAGCGGCGGTCACGAGAGTTGGACTAAACGATGCGCGCGGCCGGCAACGGCCGCGCGCATTGCTGTGTGGGGTGGGCGGCCACGGTCTTGACCAATAGGATTTCAAGGAGTGTCCTGCGTGCGGCATGACCGCGGCCGCACCTACCGATCCGCCCGCCAACCCCCGCGCCGGGCGCACGATGACGGCGCGCGAGCTCGCCCGCTTCCTTGGCCACCTCGCCGCCACCGGCAATTTCGCGCTCGCCTGCGCGCGCGCCGGCCGCGCCCGATCGGGCCTGTTCAAGCGCCGCGCCCGCGATCCCGCCTTCAACGCCGAGTGCGAGCGCGCGCTAACCGCCTTCCGCCTCAATTCCCCCACCCCCTCGGGGCAGGGGAGCAGCGCGCAGCGCGACGGGGTTTGGGAATCCTCCGACGCCCTCCTCACCGCCCCCGGCGAAATCATCCTCAGCCACGGCCGCAAGCGCCCCCCCCAATTCCGCCGCGCCGCGCCCGGCCAATTGACCCAGGCCGGCATCGCGACCTTCCTCCGCGCGCTCGCCGCAACCGCCAACGTCCGCCTCGCCGCGGCCAGCGTCGGGGTCGCCCACAGCTCGATCTACGCCCGCCGCCGCCGCCGCGATCCCGCCTTCGCCGCGGCGATGCGGTCCGCGCTGCTGCTCGGCTACGACCTCGTCGAGAGCGCGCTGCTCGAGGCCGCCGGCCGCGCCTTCGACGATGGCGGGGAGTGGCACGGCGAGGGGAACGGCGAGCCGGGGGATGAAGCCGCCGACGGTAGCGAACGCGTCGCGGCCCGCCCGGCAATCGACGACCGCATAAGCGTCGACCAAGCGCTGCAACTGCTCCGCCTCCACCGCCGCACCGCGCGCGCCGGCTGGGACAGCGCGCGCCACCAGGTCGAAGTCGCCACCCCCGCCGAGGTCGTCACCGCCCTCAAGCGAAGGCTCAAGCAGCTGGGGTGGGATCAGTGAGGGGCGGCGGGAGAGGGTGGCGGATCGACGGCTTGAAAGAGCCCCAAAACGACTCGGGCAGGCTGAGTGTCTCACGGATTTTCTAATGTAGGACAGCGAAATCTGCGAATTCTCGGATTTGGTGTGCATTTAGTAAACTGTCGCCGTGATGCGGGCTGGAGGACAGCGAAACTACCGCGGAATGAGTGGAGTATCTTCGTCATCATCTGGGTGATGTACTCAATTAGGGTGTTGAGCCGCGTCGCGATTGCCGCCGCATCGTTCGAAGATCTGGATAGCTCGTCATACTCAAGGAGTTTCCGATCGACGCCCTCTTCTTCGGCTGCGAATTTCGCGCGGTTTATGACACGAAGCTTCTCAAACTTGATCAGCTTTTTCCGTTGTATTTGGACGGCGTTGCCCTGCTCCGACAGGACTGCGAAAAGCAGGTAGTAAACGGGCACCACTATTATGACGGCGAACTGTCGTACATCGGCAAGGCGACAAAGACTTTTACGAAGAGCGGCCGGACACTGAGAGATCGGCTGAACGAGCATCTTGCGAAGCTCAAAGCGTATGACCTGGATCTGGACCGGGTCAGCTGCCGATATTTAGTTTTTCAGAGCGATTGGTGGGTGGTGGCGGCTGAGGTGGCTTTGATACGTCACCTCAATCCACCTTGGAACGGAAGCGGGCTTGGGAGCAAAACGCCAGGAGAAGGGCGACCCGGAACAGACCGAGTAAGCCTGTTCGATCAGCTGTTCTCCAAGAAGCCGACCTTGCCTACTTGACCCGCTCGACTTGCTCGAACTCGAGCTCCACCGGCGTCGCGCGGCCGAAGATGCTGACCGAGACCTTGACCCTCCCGCGGTCGAAATCGAGCTCCTCGACCAGGCCGTTGAAGCTCGCGAACGGGCCGTCGAGCACTTTGACCGAATCACCGATTTCGTAATCGACGGTGATCTTCTGCTTGGGCGCCAGCGCGGCGGCTTCGTCCTTGGTCGAGAGCATCCGCGCGGCTTGCGCGTCGGGGATCGGCTGGGGCTTGCCGTTGGGGCCGAGGAAGCCGGTCACCTTGGGGGTGTTCTTGACCAAATGGTAGACCTGGTCGTTGAGGTCCAGCTGGGCGAGCACGTAGCCGGGCATGAACTTGCGCTCGGTCTCGACGCGCTTGCCGCGCTTGATCTCGGTGATGGTCTCGGTGGGGACCTCGATCGCCTCGACGAAGCGGGCCAGGCCGAGGCGCTTGGCCTCCGACTGGATCGACTCCTTCACCTTGGTCTCGAAGCCCGAATAAGCGTGGATGATATACCAGCGGGACATGTGCGTGGTTGTGCCTTTTTGCCTAGCTGCCGAGGAGGCCGAGGAGGAACTGGACGATCGCGCTGAACAGGCTGTCGACGCCGAAGAAGAACACCGCGAGCAAGGCGGTCATGATCAGCACCATCACCGCGGTGGTGACGGTTTCCTTGCGCGTCGGCCACACCACCTTGGCGGTCTCGGCGCGGACTTGGCGGATGTATTCGCCGGGGGAAACCTTGGCCACGTTCGGTTGTGCCTTTTTCGCAAAGGGATAAGAAAACGAGGTCCGCGGCAGGGCCGTCGAACCTCGGACGAACGGCGACTTAGCGGGTGCCGCGCGACTCTTCAAGGTTGCACCGCGCGGGGCCAGCGGCATGGGGGCGGCCCCATGCCGTCGATCCTGTCGCCAGCTCCGCAGGCGCAGGTCGGCCGGGCTTCGCGCCGCCTGCAGCGGTTGGCGCGCTGCTTCGCTTGCGCTTCGCTACGCGCCTCGCTCAGGCGTGGCAGGGGCAGGGGGACTCGAACCCACGACCCTCGGTTTTGGAGACCGATGCTCTACCAACTGAGCTATACCCCTAGGCCGAGGGGCGAAGTAGCGACGCGGCCTGTGAGACGCAAGGCTCAGGCTGCGATGTCGTAGGGGGTGATCTCGCCCGACAGATAGAGGTTGCGGGCTTTGGTGCGCGACAGCTTGCCCGACGAGGTGCGCGGGAGGCTGCGCGGGGGGACCAGCTCGATCACCGCGGTGATGCCGGTGATGGCGCGGACGCGTTCGCGGATGTCGTCGCGCAGGCGGC
>NZ_JANPKO010000107.1:0-9302 GCF_031426035.1 Sphingomonas sp.
GGGCAAGCCGGAGGCGGCGCTGGTGCGGATGCGCGCGGCCGCGGACAAGGATGATTCGACCGAGAAGCACCCCGTCACGCCCGGCGCGATCCAGCCGGCGCGCGAGCAGCTCGGCGAACTGCTGCTCGAATTGAAGCGCCCGGCCGACGCATTGCGCGAATATCAGGCATCGCTGACGCGCGCCCCCAACCGCCTCGCCGGGCTGTACGGCGCGGCGCGGGCGGCGAAGCTGGCGGGCGATGCCCGCGCGGCGAGCCGTCATTATGCGGCGCTGCTCGCCGTCGCCGGCAAACACGGCGCCGCCCGCGCCGAAGTGATCGAAGCGAAAGCGCACGCCGCGCAGCTCGCCGGGCGCTAAACCATTGACGATCAAGGCCGCGGCGGGCGTGATAGGAAATTAACCGTCGCCGCGTTACACTTGGCCGCATGGGACGGGTGATCCAGTTCGAAGAGCGGGCGGTCGCCCACCTGCGCGAGAAGCTCGGCGCCGCCGAGGAAGCCAACCAGGACCTGATCGCCTTCGCCCGCGGCCATTCGGGCGCCGCCAGCGCGATCCACGCCGCGGTGCTCGCCGGGCTCGAAGCGGACAGCATCGAATCGCTGCTCCACATCGTCACCCACGAATGGCCATTGATCCTCGGCATCGACGCGGTCGCCTTGTCGCTGATCGTCGGTGACGACGGCTTCCGCGCCGACGGCAACGGCGTCCAGCGTGTCGCCCCGCAAATCCTCGCCCGCGCCATCGGCGAGGTCGACGGGGTCACCATGCGCACCGTGACCCGCGGCCACCCGTTGTTCGGCCCGGCATGCGACCTGATCCGCGCCGAGGCGCTGATCCGCCTCGACAATCCGGCGCCGCTGCCGAGTGGGCTGCTCGCGCTCGGCCAGCGCACCTCGCAGCAACTCGACGCGCGCCACGGCTCGGAATTGCTGCTGTTCCTCGGCCATAGTCTTGCGGCTATGATCCGCCGGTGGATGACGACGCCCTAACCACCGAGCATTCGGCCGCCGCGCTCGCCGCACGTTGGCACCTGCATCTCCAGCACGACCGCCGCCGTTCGCCGCACACGGTGCGCGCCTATGTCGCCACCGCCCACCGCCTGATCGAGTTTCTCGGCATCCATCGCGGCGGCGTGGTGACCCCGGCCAGCCTGCTGGCGCTCGCCGCGCCCGACATGCGTGCGTTCCTTGCCCAGCGCCGCGCCGAAGGCCTCGGCGCATCGTCGGCGGCGCGCGAGCTGTCCGGCGTGCGCGCGTTCCTCAAATATGCCGCCGAGCAGGATGGCAGCGCGCCGCAATTGCCGCGCACCCGTGCCCCGCGGCGCCCCCGCACGCTGCCGCGCCCGGCCTCGCCCGAGGACGCGATGAACCTAGCCGAGGATGCGTCCGACGCCGGTTCCGAGCCGTGGATCGGCGCGCGCGACCTCGCCATCCTGTTGCTGCTGTACGGCGCCGGCTTGCGGGTCGCCGAGGCGCTGTCGCTGACCGCGCGCGACCTGCCCGTCGGCCAGGTGCTGCGCGTGACCGGCAAGCGCAACAAGACCCGCATGGTGCCGCTGGTGCCCGCGGTGCGGGAGGCGATCGGGGAATATGTGAAGGCCTGCCCGTGGCCGATCGCGGGCGACGCGCCGTTGTTCGTCGGCGCGCGCGGCGGCCCGCTCAATGCAGATCTGGTGCGGCGCGCGGTGCGCGGCGCGCGGACCCGCCTCGGCCTGCCCGACACGCTGACCCCGCACGCGCTGCGCCACAGCTTCGCGACCCACTTGCTGGCGCGCGGCGCCGACTTGCGTGCGCTGCAGGAATTGCTCGGCCATGCCAGCCTGTCGTCGACCCAGATCTACACCGCGGTCGATGCCGCGCGGCTGCTCGACGTCTACCGCCACGCGCACCCGCGCGCCTGATCTTTCCTACTGGGTCTCGCCGCCCCCGCGGTGGGTCCACAGGCGCCAAACGTAGCCCATGAACAGCACCAGCAGGATGGCGTTCGACGCCGGTCCGAGCACTTTGTCGATTTCGGCGATGTTCTCCCCCAGCTTGTAGCCGGCGCCGGCGAGGATCGCGGTCCACGCCGCGGTGCCCAGCGTCGAGGCGATCAGGAAACGCTTGAAGCGCATCCGCAGCAGGCCCGCCGGTACCGACACCAGCGAGCGGACGGTCGGCAGCAGGCGGCCGAGGAAGACGAAGAACACGCCGTGCTCGGCGAACCATTTCTCGGCGCGTTGGACCTCGGGCCAGGTGATCGTCAGCCAGCGCCCCCAGCGGCGGATGATCGGCTCGAGCCGGTCCACCCCGAGCGCCCGCGCGGCGAGGTACCACACGATATTGCCGAGCATCGCGCCCGAGGTGCCGGCCGCGACCACCAGCCCGTAATGGAGCTTGCCCTGGCCCGCGGCGACCCCCGCCACCGGCATGATCACCTCGGACGGGATCGGCGGGAAGATCGTTTCCAGAAACATCAGGAAGCCGACGCCGAGATAGCCCGATTGCTCGATCAGGCGGACGACCCAATCGCTCATGGCCAGTCGCTCACGGGTCAGCCCTTCTTGCGCTTGGCGAGGCGGCGTTCGATCGCGGCCCAGATCAGCCCCGGCGTGTCGCTCCCGTTGAACGCGTCGATGGCGACGATCCCGGTCGGCGAGGTGACGTTGATCTCGGTCAGCCATTTCCCGCCGATCACGTCGATGCCGACGAACAGCAAACCGCGGCGCTTGAGCTCGGGCCCCAATGCGGCGCAGATTTCCTTTTCCGTTTCAGTCAGTTCGGTTGCCTCGGCGGTGCCGCCCGCGGCGAGGTTCGAGCGGATTTCGCCCGCGCCCGGGCGGCGGTTGATCGCGCCCGTCACCTCGCCGTCGACGAGCACGATGCGCTTGTCGCCCTGGCTCACTTCGGGGACGAACGCCTGGAGCATGTGCGGCTCGCGGTAGGCAGTGTTGAACACTTCCATCAGCGCGGCCAGGTTGGCGCCGTCGCGGCCGATCTTGAACACCGCTTTGCCGGCGTTGCCGTGGAGCGGCTTGAGCACCGCCTCGCCGTGCTTCTTGATGAACTCGCGCGCCACGCCGAGCGAGCGGGTGATCGCGGTCGGCGGCATGAATTGAGAAAAATCGAGCACCCACAGTTTCTCGGGCGCGTCGCGCACCGCGGCGGGGTCGTTGACCACCAAAGTCTCGCTTTGGATGCGCTCGAGCAGATGCGTGGCGGTGATGTAGCCGAGGTCGAACGGCGGGTCCTGCCGCATCAGCACGACATCGACATCGCGGCCGAGGTCGAGAACGGTGAATTCGCCGAGGGTGAAATGGTCGCCTGTCACGGCCTGGACGGTGACCGGATGAGCCCCCGCGAACAGCCGCCCGTCCTGATAGGTCAGCGCATCGGCAAGATAGTGGAACAGGGTGTGGCCGAGCTCCTGCGCCTTGAGCATCAGCGCGAAACTGGAATCGCCCGCGATTCCAATCCCCTCGAGCGGGTCCATCTGCACTGCGACGCGTAAGCTCATGCCGCGCGCCTAAGCGAGCGGCCCCGCTTTGTCACCCTTGCCAGATGTTCGCCTGATGCCGCGGCAGGCGGCCGGGGACGAGGTAGATGGCGTCGATCCGCACGTCGTCGCCGGGGCGCATGTAGCGGGCGGTCAGGCGCTGGGCGGCGACCGCCACCCGCCGCAGCCGGTAGGCGTCCAAGGAAAAACCCGCCGCTGCCTCGGTCGCGCGCGCCTTAACCTCGACGAACGCCAGCGTGTGCCCGCGCCGCGCGACGATGTCGACTTCGCCGCCGGGTACGCGCGCGCGCCGCGCCAGGATCCGCCAGCCGTGCAGCCGCAGCCACCATGCGGCGACGGTCTCCGAGCGGCGCCCGCGGCTCTCGGCGGCCTGGCGGGTCACGCCCGCTGCAAGGCGCGGGCGTAGGCGCGCTTGCGCGCCACCCCGAGCCGTTCCGCGACCTCGGCGGCGGCGCGCGACGGCGACAGCCGCGCCAGCGCCTCGTCGAGCGCGGCATCGAGCTCGGCATCGCTCGCCTCGGATTGCTCCGGCGGCGGTCCGACCACGATCACGATTTCACCGCGCGGCGGGGCGGCGGCGTAGCGCGCGGCGAGCTCCCCCAGCGTCCCCGCCACGCATTCCTCGTGGAGCTTGGTCAGCTCGCGCGCGACCGCTGCCTCGCGGTGCCCGAGCCCCTCGGCCAGCGCGGCCAGCGACTCCGCCAGCCGCGGCCCGCTTTCGTACAGCACCAGCGTCGCGCGCACCGCCGCCACTTCGGCGATCGCATCGGCGCGTGCCTTGGCCTTGGGCGGGAGGAACCCGACGAACAGGAAGCGGTCGGTGGCCAGCCCGGAGATCGCCAAGGCGGCGATCGCCGCGCACGGCCCGGGGACGGTGAACACCGCGTGCCCGGCGGCGCGCGCGGCGCGCACCAGCTTGAACCCGGGGTCGGAGATCAGCGGCGTCCCCGCATCGCTGACCAGCGCAATCGCCGCGCTCCCCAGCCGTGCCACCACCGCGTCCCGCTCGGCCTCGCTCGAATGGTCGTGATAAGCGGTCATTGGCGTCGCCGCGCCGGCATGCTTGAGCAATTTCGCGCTGACCCTCTTGTCCTCCGCCAGCACGCGATCGGCGCGGCGCAAGATGTCGGCCGCGCGCGGGCTCAGGTCGCCGAGATTCCCAATCGGCGTGGCAACTACATAGAGGCCAGGGGGCAGGGGCTCGTCCATCGCGGCCGACCATCGGGCATCGCCCCGCCATCGTCCAGCGGCGGCACAAAAAGACATGCTTCCAATGCCCTGCAAAAAGAGTCATGCTGCGCGTCACTGTCGACTCTGAGGGGGGTCCGGTGATGATTTCTGCGATATTGATTGCGGCGATGGTGCAGTCCGCGGCCCTGACCGGCCAGCGCCAGGCGTTCGTGACCTGCCTGCGCGAGGCGGTCGCCAGCGCCAAGACCGAGAAGGTCGCGGGCGACGCGTTCGACGCCTATGTGCGGGGCAAATGCGCCCCGGTCGAGCAGTCGTTCACCGCCTCGATGGTTGCCTTCGACCTCAAGAATAAGGTGCCGCGCAAGCAGGCCGCGTCCGACGCCAAATTGCAGATCGACGACTATGTCGCCGGCGCGGTCGACCGCTACAAAGCCTCGACCGGCGCGCAATAAGCGATCTCGCCGAGCAATCGGTCGAGCACCAGCCGCCCACGCGGCGTCGCCGCGATGCGCCCGCGTTTCCGGGTCAAATGCCCGCTCGCGACAAGTCGCCCGACCGCCCGCCAGTCGACCACATCCGCCACCCCGAAGCGCATCGCCAGCGCCTCCGCGTCAATTCCCTCGGCCAGCCTGAGCCCCATCACCAGCGCCTCGTCCGCCGCCTCGCTCGCCAGCAGCGGCGCGTCTTCCGCCAGGCCATGCCCGCCCCGCGCCACCGCGGTGAGGAAATTCTCGGGCTTCCTGTGGCGCATCGTGCGCCGCCCCAATCGCCGCCCATGCGCGCCCGGCCCGATCCCGGCATAATCGCCATAGCGCCAGTAGGTCAGGTTGTGCCGGCTCTCCGCGCCGCGCCGCGCGTGGTTGCTGATTTCGTAGGCGGGGATGCCCGCCGCCGCGGTGCGCTCGGCGGTCAGCTCGAACAAAGCCGCCGCGCGATCGCCATCGAGCGGCTCGAGCTCGCCGCGCGCGGCCATCGCCGCGAACCGCGTGCCCGGCTCGATGGTCAGCTGGTACAGCGACAAATGCCCGGTGCCGAGCGCGATCGCCCGCTCCAGGCTGCGCGCCCAGCCCGACTCGCCGTCGCCCGGCAGCGCGTAGATCAAATCGAAGCTCACGCGCTCGAAATGGGCCTGCGCGATGTCCAGCGCGGCGAGCCCCTCGCGCGCCGAATGCGCGCGCCCGAGGAAGGCGAGCGCGGAATCGTCGAAGCTCTGCAGCCCCAGCGACAACCGGTTGACCCCCGCCGCGGCGAGGTCGGCGAAGCGCGCCGCCTCGACCGAATTGGGGTTGGCCTCGAGCGTGACCTCGAGACCGTCGGCAACCGCCCAGTGGCCCCGCGCGGCACCGATCAGCGCGGCGACGGTGGTTGGCGCCATCAGCGACGGCGTCCCACCCCCGAAAAAAATCGAGGTCAGCCGCCGCCCCGGCAGCAGCGCCGCCTCATGCGCGAGGTCGGCGAGCAGCGCGTCCCGCCACGCCGCCTCGTCGACCGCCGCGCGGACATGGCTGTTGAAGTCGCAATAGGGGCATTTCGAGACGCAGAACGGCCAGTGGACATAGAGCGCCAGCCCCGCCCCCGTTGACGCATTGTTAGGCATTGCGGGCGTAATCGAAGCGGTCATGATCCGCGCGCTCTGTACGGCCCTTGCCCTCCTCGTGCCAGCCACGGCGGCCGTCACCGCCGCCGCCGCGCCGACGCGCTCCTTGTTTCCGGTCACCGACGACCCCGCGCAGCCGCTCGCCAAGCCGCGCTCGCCCTCGACCATGCGCTTCCTGCCCCCCGCCCAGCAGGCGCTGCAGGCGGTGATGATGGCGGCGCACAACCAGGCCCGCGGCGAGCAGCGCGTGGCGCCGCTGGCGTGGGACGACGTCCTTGCCGAGGACGCCTGGGCCTATGCCCAGACGCTCGCCCGCTCGGGCCGCTTCGAGCATGCCCGGCAGGACGGAAGCCGGCCGCGCCAGGGCGAAAATCTGTGGGTCGGGACGCGCGGCGCGTTCAGCTACGCCGCGATGATCGAGCCGCTGATCGGCGAACGGCGCTATTTCCGCCCCGGCGCGTTTCCCGCGGTCAGCACCACCGGCCGCTGGTCGGACGTTGGGCACTACACCCAGATCGTGTGGCCGGCGACGCAGCGGGTCGGCTGCGCGACCGCCTCAAGCCCGTCGAGCGATTATCTGGTGTGCCGCTATTTTCCCGCCGGCAACGTGTCCGGGGTCGCCCTGCGCTAGGGCGTGATCAGGTGGGGCGCGGTCAGGTGGGCCGCGGTCAGGACAGCGCCGCGACCAGTTTCCTGAATGCTTCCGCGCGGTGGCTGATCGCGTGCTTTTCCTCAGGGTCCATCTCGCCGAAGGTTTCTTCGTGCCCGGCCGCGGTGAACATCGGGTCGTAACCGAAGCCGCGGGTCCCGCGCGGCGGCCACGTCAACGCCCCGTCGACGCGCCCTTCGAAGGTCTCGGCCTGGCCGTCGTTGGGCCAGGCGATCGACAGCGCGCAGGCGAAATGCGCATCGCGCGCGGCATTCGGCCCGCACACCTCGAGCGCCTCCCACACCCGCTCCATGGCGCGGGTGAAATCGCGCGGCCCCTCGCGCTCCTCGGCCCAGCGCGCGGAGAAAATCCCCGGCATCCCGCCGAGCGCATCGACGCACAGCCCCGAATCGTCGGCCAGCGCCGGCAATCCGGTCAAATCGGCGGCGGAGCGCGCCTTCAGCTCGGCATTGTCGACGAAGCTGACCCCGGTTTCCTCGACATCGGGCAGGTCCATTTCCGCCGCGCCGACGCATTCGATCCCGAACGGGGCGAGCAATTCGCGGATCTCGCGCAGCTTGCCGTCGTTGTGCGTCGCGATCACCAGTTTGTCGCCGATCCCTCTCATCGTCCCGTCGCCCTCAATTGCGCCTCGAATATCGCCTTGCAGCCGATCCGCGCCAGCCGCAGCAGCCGCAGCAGTCCTTCCTCGTCGAACGTCTCGCCCTCGGCGGTCAATTGCGCCTCGACGATCGCGCCGTCGGCGGTGAGCACGAAATTGCCGTCGCTCCCGGCCGTGGAATCCTCGACATAATCGAGGTCGAGCACCGCGGTTCCATTGTGGATGCCGCAGCTTACCGCGGCGACCTGGGTCTGGATCGGGTCTTTCGCGATGGCCTTGGCCGCGAGCAATTTGTCGACTGCGATCCGGAGCGCCACCCAGGCGCCCGAGATCGCCGCGGTGCGGGTGCCGCCGTCGGCCTGGATGACGTCGCAATCGACGATGATCTGGCGCTCGCCGAGCGCTTTCAAATCGACCACCGCGCGAAGTGAGCGCCCGATCAGCCGCTGGATTTCCTGCGTCCGGCCCGATTGCTTGCCCTTGGCCGCCTCGCGGTTGCCGCGGGTATGGGTGGCGCGCGGCAGCATGCCATATTCGGCGGTCACCCAGCCCTGGCCCTTGCCGCGCAGGAACGGCGGCACTTTGTCTTCGACCGACGCGGTGACCAGGACGCGGGTGCCGCCGAAGCTGACCAGGCACGACCCTTCGGCGTGAATGGTGAAGCCGGGCTCGAAGCTCAGTTCGCGGATTTGGTCGGGGGCGCGGCCGCTCGGGCGCATGCAGATCTCCTGATGCTGGTGTTCGCGCCTCCTATCCGCGCATCGGCGCGGCGTCACCCCTGCAGAATTTCTCACGAAGGCACGAAGGAAGCATTTCAAGGCACGAAGCGGGTGCCACTTCGTGCCTTCCTGTCTCCTTCGGGCCTTGGTGTGCCAATCCTTCTGCCGCTTTCGCGGCACCGACGGACTCCCTACATGGCGACCATGACCCCGCCGATAACCGAACTGAGCGAGCGCATGCGCGCGATCTTCGGGCTGGTGGTCGAGGCCTATCTCGAACGCGGCACGCCGGTCGGCTCCAAGGCGCTGGCCGCCAGCGTCAGCCTGTCGCCGGCCTCGATCCGCGGGGTGATGCAGGAGCTCGAGGAGCGCGGGCTGCTCACCCACCCCCACACCTCGGCCGGGCGGGTGCCGACCGAAACCGGGCTGAGGCTGTTCGTCGACGGCATCATGCAGGCCTCGCTGCCCGATTCGCGCGAGCGCGCGGCGATCGAGGCGCAGATCGGCCGTGACCAGCCGGTCGAGGACGCGCTGGCCGCCGTCTCCACCGCTCTATCGGGGCTGTCGTCGTGCGCCGGGGTGGTGATGGCGCCCAAGCAGGAAATGCGCCTGAGGCAGCTGGGCTTCGTCGAGCTCGCCCCGGGCCGCGCTCTGGCCGTGCTGGTCGGGGTCGACGGCAGCGTCGAGAACCGCGTGCTCGAGGTTGAGCCGGGGACCAGCGCCTCGGCGCTCAATGAAGTCGCCAATTTCATCAACGCCAAACTGTCCGGGCTGACCCTGGCCGACGCCGAAGCGCGGCTGCGCGCCGAGATCGCCGACCGCCGCGCCGCCTTGGACGTCGCCGCCGCCGAGCTGATCGGCTCGGGCTTGGCGGCGTGGAGCGAGGACCATTCGCGGCGCCCAGTGCTGATCGTGCGCGGCCAGGCGCATTTGATCGACGAGCATTCGGGGGCCGACCTCGAGCGGGTGCGGCGCCTGCTCGACGAGCTCGAGAACCGCCAGGAAATCGCGCGCCTGCTGGGCGAGGC
>NZ_JANPKO010000108.1:0-6935 GCF_031426035.1 Sphingomonas sp.
CGCTCGGCACCGGCCTTGAAGATCGCGATCGCGCGGCGGCGCACGCGCCGCTGCTTGGTCGCGCGCGGAGTCAGCGCGAGGCGCAGCGGCCGCCACTTGAGCAGCAGCAGCACCGCGGTGAACTTGGCCACGCTGAGCACCAATAGCAGCGTCAGCAGCTCGCCCAGCGTCGGCTCGGGCCGCCAGCTCCCCGCAAACACATCGAACCAATAATGCAGCAAGTCGGGCAGCG
The DNA here is from genome assembly GCF_031426035.1 of Sphingomonas sp. Classification (GTDB taxonomy): domain Bacteria; phylum Pseudomonadota; class Alphaproteobacteria; order Sphingomonadales; family Sphingomonadaceae; genus Sphingomicrobium. The sequence continues at coordinate 233 of NZ_JANPKO010000108.1, forward strand.
CGGCGAAGATCGCCAGCGTCGCCACCAGCACCAGTACCGCCCAGTGCAAGGCGACATCGTGGTAGGCATCGCTGCACTCGGTCGCCGCGGCGATGATCTCGCCGTCGCTGTTGGCCTCGGCCGCGGCGATCGCCGCGCTGACTTTGGCGTGGTCGGTTTCGGTCAGGCGCAGCATCACCAGCTTCCCCCCGCCCCGCCGCCGCCGAACGATCCGCCGCCGCCGGAGAAGCCGCCGAAGCCGCCGCCTCCCCCGCCGCCGAACCCGCCGAACCCGCCGCCGCCGCCGCCCCAGCCGCCGCGTGAGCCGCGGCTCAGCGCATCGAGGCCCCACAGCACCACCAGCGGATCGATCCCGCCGCCACGCTTGCGCCCGCCGCCGCGGCCGCGATACCGCCGCCCGCCGGCGCGGCGCAGCATCGACAGCCCGACGAACAAGGCGATCATCCCCCAAAAGATCAGCGGGATGATGCCCGGCCCCGATTGGGCGCGGGCCTGCTCGCGCTTGGCGGCTTCGGCCGCGGTGCGCTGCGCCTCGGCCGGGGTCAGGCTCATCGCCTTGATGATCTGGTCGGCGCCGGCCATGATTCCGCCCGCCATGTCGCCCGCCTTGAAGCGCGGCAAGATCGCTTCGCGGGTGATCACGCTCGACATCGCGTCGGTCAGGAACACCCGCGCGCCATAACCGGTGGTGATCCACACCTTGCGCTCGTTGGGCGCGACCAGCAGGATCACCCCGTCGTCCTTTTTCTCGTCGCCGAGCTGCCAGTGGCGGCCGAGCTGATAGGCATAATCCTGGACCGGCAGCCCTTCGAGGCTGTTGACCGTCGCCACCACGAACCGCCGCCCGCTCTTGGCGTACAGCGCCTCCGACTTAGACGTCAGGTCGAGCTCCTGCTCGGGGCGCAGCAAATCGGCTTGGTCGACCACCGGACTTCGCCCGCGCTCGGGAAAGGTCTGCGCGGAGGCAGGCGTGGCCAGCGCGAACAGCGCCAGCCACAGCACCGCGAACAGCTTGGTCACATCAACCGGCGGTGTTGAAGTCGACCTTGGGCGCGGTTTGCGAACCCGCGGCCGCCTCGAACGGGACCTTGGGCTTGGCGCCGTAGAAGATCTTGGCGCCGATCGCGTCGGGGAAGGTGCGGATGCGGGTGTTATAGCCGCGCACCGCCTCGTTATAGTCGCGCCGCCCGACCAGGATCGAATTCTCGGTGCCTTCGATCTGGCTCTGCAGGGTCAGGAAGTTGGTGTTGGACTTGAGGTCGGGATAGGCCTCCTGCAGCCGCTGGAGCGGGATGATCGCCGCGGTCAGCCGGCTTTGCGCCTCGTTGAACGCGCGGACCTTCTCGGGGTCGTCGAGGTCGGCCGCGCTGAGCGTCACGCGCCCCGCGCCGGCGCGCGCCTCGGTCACCTCGATCAGCACGTCGCGTTCCTGCTTGGCATAGCCCTGCACCGTCGCCACCAGGTTGGGGATGAGGTCCGAGCGGCGCTGGTATTCGCTCTGCAAATTGCCCCAGGCGGCGTTGACCTGCTCCTCGGCGGTGGGCACGCTGTTGAGCCCGCAGCCGGCGAGGCTGAGCGCGGCAAGCGGTGCGAACAGGCCTGTCCTGAGCGCAGTCGATGGGCCGAAACGACGCAATGCGGTCATCATGAAATCCCCTCAAAAACCGATCGTTGAGTGTAGGTAGACACGGCGACCCCCGCTTTCAATCATGCTACAGCGCGGCGGCACCTGGGGGAGACCGTCATGCTGCGTGAATTTCGCGACTTCATCGCCCGCGGCAACGTCCTCGACCTCGCGGTCGCGGTGATCATCGGCGCCGCCTTCGCCACCATCACCGCGAGCCTGACCGAGGACATCATCATGCCGCTGGTCGGGGCAGTCTTCGGCGGGCTCGATTTCTCCAGCAAGTTCGTCCTGCTCGGCCCGCTGCCCGACGCGTTCGCGGGCGACCCGGCGAGCTACGCCGATTTGAAAAAGGCCGGCGTGGCGGTGCTCGGCTGGGGCCAGTTCGTCACCATGCTGATCAATTTCCTGATCCTCGCCTTCGTCATCTTCCTCATCGTCCGCGCCGCCAACCGCCTGCGCCAGCGCGGCGAGGAGACGCCGGCGGGGCCGAGCGAGGCCGACCTGCTGACCGAGATCAGGGACGAACTCAGGAAGCGGCCTTAGGCCCCTACAGCCGCACCAGCATCTCGGGCGAGCGGTCCGAGGCGGGGCCGATGTCCCACACGATGCGGCGGCCGAGGGGGTCGGCGGCGGGGCCGTCCTCGCTGTTGTTGGTCAGCACCTCGCCCGCGGTGCGCACGGTCAGGCGGCCTTGTGCGCGCGACGGCGGTCCGTCGCCTGGGCCGGGCATGCCCATCGCCTTGGCGCGCGCCGCGAACGGCCCCTTGCCCCCGGCGAGCCCGGGCGCGGTGACCAGCACCGTACCGTCGCTCCGCTGGCGAATCTGGATGAACGGGATGACCAGATCGGTGTCGGGCAGCAGCGGAAACGCAAAATCCTGATCGACCCGGCCGTCGATGCGGTAATCGACCTCGAACACGCCCTTCCCCTTATACACCACCGAGCGCCAGCCGCGATATCTCATCATCGTCGCGGCGAACTTGCGGTTGGACTCGTCGTCGGCGCCGGGCAGCCCGAACATTTTGGCCATTTCCTCCGATTGCTTGCGCTTGGCGGCGAGCTTTTCGGCGGCGCTGGCGACATACGCGCCCTTGAGCTTGGCGATTTCGGCGGCGGTGCATGGGCGCACCGGGCTGGCCCCCTCGCTATCGGTCGCGGGCGCCTTGTCCGCAACCGTCTCGGCACTGCCGTCGGCGCGGCAGCGCGCCATCGCGTCGGACCACGGCTCGGGATTGGGATCGCCGCCCATCGCATCGGCCGATTGCAGCACGATCTCGCCCCGGTAGGCGAGGGTGAAGCCGCCGTCCTTGCGCAGGCTCAAATCGGAGGTGAACTTGCCCGGTCCCCACAGGCACCCGGTCAACGTCATTGCCGCCGCGGCGATCACGGCCTTGCCCCACCAGCGCATTGGCATTCTCCCCTGCCCGCGCGCCAAACTAGCCTATTTGGGGCGGCCGCTGAACCCCGCCGCGGTGCGCAACGCGTCGCCGTCCATGACAAAGCCGTCGCTGACCACCGTCACCACCCGCCGCAGCGCGCCAAGGTCGGCCGAGACATCGCCGTCGACCAGCACCATGTCGGCCTCCTTGCCGACCGCGATCGAGCCGGTGCGCTCGGCGATCCCGACCCGCCGCGCGGGGACGATGGTCGCCGACTGTAGCGCCTCGGCGTTGGTCATCCCGGCCAGCTTATACAGCTCGAGCTCGCGCACCAGCTCGATCCCCTGGCCATCGGTGCCGGCGACGATCGTCACCCCCGCCTTGTGCATCGCGCCGACCAGCCCGACCAATTTGTCGAAGCTCTTGCGGTAATCGTCGCGGGTATAGCCTTCGACCACCGGGTAGCCGCCGGCCTTGAAGAAGCGGTCGTAGGACGGCGACAAGATCCCCATGTACGCGGCGTAGGCGTCGGCGGGCACCCCGCCGTCCGATTTCATCGAGCCTTCCCACACCACCAACGTCGGGTCGATCACGGTCTTGCGCCGCGCCAGCTCGGCGATGAAGCTGCGCACCTCGGCCGAGTTCAAGTCGACATCCTTGCCGAACTTGGCCGGGCCCTCGAGCCGCTGCGCGGTGTTGGCGCGGTCGACCACGTCCTGCGGCATGAACTGCATCATCACGAAGTTGATGTGGGTGATCTCGTCATAGCCCGCCTTGACCGCGTCGAGCGGGCGCATCGTGGCGGGGACGTGGCCGAGCACTTGCAGCCCGAGGCGATGCGCTTCGGCGGCGGCGGGCGCGATCCACGCCGGATTCATCGAGGTGTAGAACTTCACCCCCCACAGCCCGGCGTCCTTCATCTTGCGCACCGCGGCGATCGCTTCCGCCGGGCTGGTCACGACTTCGGCGCCCTGCGCCGCGAGCGGGTGCTTCTGGTCGATGATCTGGGCGACGAACGGCTCGCCCATCAGCAGGTCGCCTGACTTCCAGCGTTTGGTCGCGTCGACCGCGCGGTCGATGTCGGTGCCGGGGCTGCGGAAGCTGGTGATCCCGGTCGCCATGTTGAGCAGCACGTTCCAGTCGTCGCCGATGTGGAGGTGGCTGTCCCACAGGCCCGGGACGAGCGTCTTGCCGCGGCCGTCGATGACGCGGCCGTTGGGCGGCGCTTTCAGCGACCCCGCGGCCGCGATCGCGCTGATCTTGCCGTCGGCGGCGAGCACCGCCTGGTTGTCGACGAACACGCCCTTGTCGGCGTCGAACAAGCGGACGTTGTCGAACAGCACCGGCGCCTTGGCCGCGGGATCGCGGAAGCGATGCGCGATCGCGCGCACCGCCTTGGCCGTCTCGGCGTCCTGGAAGTCGAGCATCGCCCGGATATTGCCTTCGTAGCCGGCGGGCATGGTCGAGATGTGGCTGACTTCGGCGAAATATTTGCCGTCGGTGTCGAGCCAGATCGGGGTCGGCGACGGGGCGATGCCGCGCACCCACGCCAGCTGCACAGTGCGCGGCCCGCTCGGGCCGGTGATCGCCAGCGTCGGGCCTTTTTCGAGCGTCGCGCGGCCGCTCGGGAACAAGGCAACGCCCTTGGCGCCGGCCTCGACCAATTCGGCGGCGAGCGGGATATTGGCCATGTTGGTGCCGCCGGTGGCGAGGTAGAACGCCGGCGCCGCGGCGACTTCACCGCTGTCGGCGGCGGCCTTCCACACTGCCTTGCCGTCGCGCATGGCAAAGGTCTCGGCGGCGTCGCCGTTGGGGGTCACCCCGCGGATCGCGATCGCGGTCGGCAGCCCGTCGGGGCCGAGCGTCATCACTTCGTCGATTTCGGTGATCCACCCGCGCAGCGACTGGGTGTAGCGCGAGGCGATCGAGCCGTCGGGCTGGGTCCACACCCACTGGTCGCCATGCTTGCCCGCCTGCGACACCACGACATAATGCGCGGCGTCCTTGGGCGGGACGAGCAATTGCTCCTTGGGCACCGGGGCGGCGAGCGCGGCGGTGGCGGCGCCGGCCAGCAACAGCGCGGCGGCAATGCGATGACGAATGCTCATGACAGGCTCCCCTTCAATATCGCGCGCTTGTCGCGAGGGGAGCCGCCCGGCGCAAGGCCCGCCTCGACCAATCGACCAACTGCAGCGCGGCGGTGCGGTCGCAGCGCCGACGCGGAAGAAGCGCTCTTCGCGGTCGCGCCGCTGCTCGGAAAGCTCGGTTGCCACGCTGGGCGTTAGCAAGTTGGTCTGCCCTCGACCCCTTAAATTGCGCCAATCGGGAACGCGTACTGCAAAGCCCGGTTGTGCGAAAACCGCTCACGAGAAGTGCGTGCAAATCTAAGTTGGGACTCAGTCGCCGGTGCCCGAGCGGCGAAAGGCCAGACATGAATCAACTTAACCGACTCGTCCACAAAATTGCTCTCGCCGCGGCACTTGCGCCGCCTAGCGGGCTCTTCGAGGGCGTGGACAAGCCGGCGGAGAATTCGCAATGAGGCCGACGATCACCGCCTTCGAATGTTCGCCCGATGAGGGACAAGGGCTGGCGCGCGACATGCGCGTGCGGTGGGCGCTGGAGGAAGTCGGTCAGCCCTACGACGTCCGCCTGCTGTCGATGGCCGCGCTGAAGGAACCCGAGCATCGGGCGCGCAACCCGTTCGGGAGTATCCCGACCTATGAGGAAGGCGACCTGACGCTGTTCGAATCGGGCGCGATCATCTTCCACATCGCCGAGCGCCATGAAGGGCTTTTTCCCGCCGAGGAAAATCGCCGGGCGCGCGTCATCGCCTGGATGTTCGCGGCGCTCAACACGGTTGAGCCGCCGATCGTCGAATGGGAAATGGCGCACTATTTCGAGCAAGACAAAAGCTGGCGCGACGAGCATAAGGCGATGATCGAGGAGCGGGTCCGCAACCGGCTCGGCGATTTGGCCAAGCGCCTCGGCGATGACGATTGGCTCGAGGGCAGCTTCAGCGCGGCGGACCTGCTGATGGTTTTGGTCCTGCGCAGGCTCGACGGATCGGGGATTGTCGAGGAATATCCCAATCTCGCGGCCTATGTGGCGAGAGGCGAAGCGCGGCCCGCCTACCAGCGCGCTTTCGCTGCCCAACGCAAAGTATTCGAAGTCGCGTCCGCCGACTAATTGAGCGATGTCGAAATCACGGTGGAAATGCGGTGAAAGTTTGCGAAATACTCGAAAATCCCACAGCCCGCAGATTTCGCTGTCCTACATTAGAAAATATGTGAGACACTCAGCCTGCCCGAGTCGCTTTGGGGCTCTTTCGAGCCGTCGATCCCGCCACCCTCTCCCGCCGCCCCCGCTTAGCCCCGTAAAGTCACAAAAATGGTCGCCGCGTACGGGACAATAGGGGCTTTAAGCGCGCGGCGGCGCTCCCGCGCAGTGTAAGGAAAAGGTCCAGGGGATTCTGTTGCCCGGCTCCCCTGGAAGCCGCTGGAATCCCCTTCTGTTGCCCGGTGGGGTCCAACCGCGCTTTTGTCTTTGTAACGTCAGACCGTTAGGCCGTCAGTTACGCAGCAATTGCGAGCGCCTCATTATCGTTGGCACTTGTGGTTATGAACGGTTTTACGGCGCATTCAGGCCGGTCGGCAGCTAAGACTTTATTGCACTCGTCGATCCTGTTTCGCCCCCATCA
>NZ_JANPKO010000109.1:0-11105 GCF_031426035.1 Sphingomonas sp.
GGCCAGGAGGTCAAGGTCAAGCTGCTCGAGGTCGACCAGCGCGGCAAGGTCCGCCTGTCGATGCGCGTGGTCGACCAGGAGACCGGCGCCGAGCTGGAGGACACCCGTCCGCCGCGCGAAGGCGGTGACCGCGGCGACCGTGGCCCGCGCAGCGATCGTGGCCCGCGCCGCGATGGCGGCGGTGGCGGTCGTGACCGTGGCCCGCGCCGTGACGGCGGCGGTGATCGTGGTCCGCGGCGTGAAGGCGGAGGCGGCGAAGGTCGCGGCGAGCGCGGCCCGCGCCGCGAGCGCAGCGAAGGTGGATCGAGCGAAGGCCCCGCGCCCGAGTTCGCCCCCGCCTTCCTCAACCGCGACGACGACTAAGCGCTCGGCGCTCCTGTCCTGAACGACCCCGCTGCAAGCTTGCTTGCGGCGGGGTTTTTCATGGTGTCAGCCGATGGTCACTGCGGCGTCATGGCCGAGTGCTTCGGCGAAGCGCGCCAGGCGGCGCTCGACGGTGTCGCCGACCAGTGCCTGCTGGTTGCGCCCGACGCGCAGCACCACGGTGTCCGCCGCGAGCGTGAGCGACGTCGCGCCAAGTGCCGCGCCGACCCCGCCGCTCAGCCGCTGCCCGAGCCGCATCGCCATCCCCCAGCACCGCGCGCGCTCGAGCCGTTCGGGCGGGCACAGCGCGGCCAGCGCGGGATCGGGCAATTTGGTCTTGCCGAAGGTTGCCGACAGCGCCTGCGCCATCACCACGCGGTCGCCGTGGCCGACCCCAACCCAGTCGCCGTGGAGCGCCATCTCGACCCCGCGCTCCCACCGCTGGTCGGCGTTGGCCTGCCATGCGGCATCGGCGATCAGGCACGCCGCGAGCCGCAGCCGGTGCATCTCCGCGGTGTCGTCGAACAAGGCGCCGATCCATTTGTCGAGCGCCTCGCCATGGCTGTCGAAGCGCGGCTCGGTGCCCGCGGCCTCGCGCGCCGCCGCGATCAGCGGGTCGCTGCCGCGCGCTTTGGCCCGCAGGCCGTCGTGGATCAGGCCTTCGCGGATGCCGAAGCCCGAGACCACCAGTGCTTTCGGGCTGAGCTCGTCGGTTAGGTGCTCGAGCAGCATCGCGGCGATCGGCGAGGTCGCCAGCCGCGCCGCGGCAATGCCCTTGACGAACGGCGCATCGAGCGCGCCGACCATCTGCCGCAGCGCGGGGGCGCGGGCCGGTTTCATCGCGTAGGCGTGCATGATCGGCAGCGGGTAACCCGTTGCGATCATGTCGATTTTGCCCAACGCGCGCCACGACCCGCCGACCATGTAAAAGGTCCGGCCGCGGCCGCGCGCGCCGAGCCCGCTGTCGCGCAGCGCCGCACGCAAAATCGCCAGCGCCTCGCGCTCGCCCGAGCCGCCGGGGGCGATGCGCAACACGCCGAGCGGGAGCGAAATCGCGCGCCCGACCGCGCCGCCGCCGACCTCGACCAGCTCGAGGCTGCCGCCGCCGAGATCGCCGACGATGCCGTCCGCGAGCGGAATGCCCGACAGCACCCCCTCGCCCGCGAGCAGCGCTTCCTGCTCGGCGCTGAGCACCTCGCAATCGAACCCGATGCGCTTGATCTGCGCGACGAACGCGGCGCCGTTGCTTGCATCGCGCACCGCCGCGGTCGCCACCACCCGCACCGTCCCGACCTTCATGTAGCGCAGCAGCAAATGGAACCGGCGCAGCGCCGCCAGCGCGACATCCTGGCTCGCCTCCGACAGCTTGCCGGTTTCGCCGAGCCCGACCCCGAGCCCGGCCAGCACTTTCTCGTTGAAGATCGGCGACGGCGCGCGCTCGGCGCCGCCATAGACCACCAGCCGCACCGAGTTCGACCCGATGTCGATAATCGCGAGCGGCTGGCGGGACACGCGCGCTCTAGCGGCCGCGGTGGAAGCGCAGCTTGGGCACCCGCCGGCCCTTGCGCAGCGCCTGGCCGCGCCCCGACAGCGAGGTGTTGGTCATGAAATATTGGTGCAGGTTGAAGGCCTGGTCGGGCTTGGGCTGGAGCCGCTGGTAGCTGCCGTCGGCCTTCAATCGCCAGCTCTGCTCATTGTCGATCAAATTGGCCACCATCACCTGGTCGAGCAGTTGCGCGTGGACGGTGGGGTTGTCGATCGGAAGCATATATTCGATCCGCCTGTCGAAGTTGCGCGGCATCCAGTCGGCCGAGCTGATGTACACCCGTGCGTCGGCGTGCGGCAGCCCCGCACCGTTGGCAAAGCACCACATCCGCGCATGTTCCAGGAAGCGCCCGACAATCGATTTCACGTGGATGTTTTCGGACAGGCCGGGGACCCCGGGGCGAAGGCAGCAGATGCCGCGGATGACGAGGTCGATCGGCACCCCCGCCGAGCTCGCCTTGTACAACGCATCGATGATCCTGGGGTCGACGAGCGAGTTCATCTTGGCCCAGATCCCCGACGGCTTGCCCGCCTTGGCATTGGCGATCTCGGCGTCGATCAGGCGCAGCAATTCGTTGCGCATCTGGTCGGGCGAAATCACCAATTGCTTCAAGTTGCGCGGCTCGAGGTACCCGGTGATGTAGTTGAACAATTTCGCCGCATCGCGCCCGATCCGCGGGTCGGCGGTGAAATAGCTCAAGTCGGTGTAGGTGCGCGCCGCGACCGGGTGATAATTGCCGGTGCCGAAGTGGCAGTAGGTACGGTAGCCCTTTTCCTCGCGGCGGACGACCAGCGAAACCTTGGCGTGGGTCTTCCAGTCGATGAAGCCGTAGACGACCTGGACCCCGGCACGCTCGAGCGCGCTCGCCCACAGCAAATTCTGCTCCTCGTCGAAGCGCGCCTTCAACTCGACCACCGCGGTAACCGATTTGCCCGCTTCGGCGGCGTCGATCAAAGCGCGGATGATCGAGGACTGCTTGCCGGCGCGGTACAGCGTCTGCTTGATCGCCACCACGTCGGGATCGGCCGCCGCCTGCTGGAGGAATTCCACCACCACCTCGAAGCTTTCGTACGGGTGGTGGACGAGGATGTCCTTGCTGCGGATGGCCTCGAAGCAATTGCCGCCATGCTCGCGGATTCGCTCGGGAAAGCGCGGGTCGAACGGCGGGAACTTGAGGTCGGGGCGCTCCTCGTCGACCAGCACCGCGAGGTCGGCCATGCCCAACAGCCCGACGGTCTCGGACAGGATCGCGTTCGACGCGCCCAAGCCTTCCTTGACCAGTTGCACGAGGCTGTTGGCCATGTCGGGCTCGAGCTCGAGGCGCACCACGCGGCCGCGCCGCCGCCGCTTGATCGCGGTGCGGAAGTAGCGGACGAGGTCCTCGGCCTCCTCCTCGATCTCTATGTCGCTGTCGCGGATGATGCGGAACGAGCCGCTCGACAGCACCTCGTAGCGCGGGAACAGATAATCGATCTTGCGCCGGATCAGCGTTTCCAGCGCGATGTAGCGCGACGCTTCGCCGGGGACGCGGATGAAGCGCGGCAGCGCGACCGGCAGCATCAGCAGCTCGCGGATCGGCTTGCCCTTGCCCTTGCGGATTTCGAAGATCAGCGAAAAGCCGCGGTTGGGGATGAACGGGAACGGGTGCGCCGGGTCGATCGACTGCGGCGTCAAAAGTGGAAAAATCTGTTCGCGGAACTGCTGGTCGAGCCACGCCTCGGCGCTGTCTTCCAGCAGCGCGTCGCCGACCACCAGCATCCCAGCCTGGGCCAGTGCACCGAGCAATTCGTCCCACACCTCGTGCTGGTTGGCGACCAGCCGGTCGACCTCGGCGGTGATTGCCGACAATTGCTGGCTCGGGGTCAGCCCGTCGACCGAGCGCTCCTCGACGCCGAGCATCTGGTGCGCCTTCAAGCCGGCGACGCGGACCATGAAGAATTCGTCGAGGTTGCTGGCCGAGATCGAGAGGAAGCGGACGCGCTCGAGCAAGGGGTGCGCGGGGTTGCACGCTTCCTCCAGCACGCGGCGGTTGAACGCCAGCCAGCTCAGCTCGCGGTTGAAGTAGCGCGAGGTCGGCTGCGGCGTCGGCTGCGGCTCGGCTTTGGGCTGGAGCTCGGCTTTCGGCTGCGGCTCGGCCTTTGGCTGCGCTTCGGCTTTGGTTCGCGGTTCGGTTTTGTCGAGGGCTTGCACCGCCTCATTGTCGGATGCCTCGGGCACGCTGTCCATGTCGCTGATGTCTTTTATGTTGATGCGGCCGCGAGCGGACCGCTAATGGCGCGTCATGCGACTGAAACAGAAACATGTGACGGTGGTATGACGTTCAACTTCGCCGGGCGGCCCCGCTCCGGCCAGCGTGAGGGACATTGAACATGGCCAAGACTGCTACCGCCAAGAAGGCGAAACCGGCGAAGAAGACTACCTCCAAGGCGCCGAGCAAGACCGCCAAGGTCAAGAAGGCAGTGGCGGGTGCGGGCAAGAAGGCGGCCAAGCTGGCGTCGAACCCGGCGGTCGCCGAAGTGGTTGCCGCGACCCTCGTCGCGACTGCCAGCGCGCTGCGCAGCCCGAACAAGGCGCGCGCCATGGCGGCCTCGGTCGGCGATGAATTGACCGCCGCGAGCAAGCGCGCGGCCAAGGACGGCGGCGCGTTCTGGGCGCTGGCGATGGACATCGCGCGGCGCAGCATCGACGCGCTCGGCGCCGACGGCGGCGGCAAGAAGGCCAAGCCGGCGGCCAAGAAATCCGCCGCGAAGAAGCCCGCCGCGAAAAAGCCAGCAGCCAAAAAGCCCGCGGCGAAGAAAAAAGCCAAGAAGAAGGGCTAACCGTCCCTCCGCCGCCCGCCGTCCCGGAATCGCTGGGAGCGCTGTTCGTGCGCTTCCTGCGGTTCGGCGCGCTCGCGTGGGGCGGGCCGGTGGCGCAGATCGCGATGATCAAGCGCGAGCTGGTCGACGACGAGCGCTGGGTCGACCCGCCGCGCTTCAACCGCCTGCTCGCGGTGTACCAGGTGCTGCCGGGGCCCGAGGCGCATGAATTGTGCGTCCATCTCGGCATGGTCCGCCGCGGGCGGATCGGCGGGGTGCTCGCCGGGCTCGGCTTCATGCTCCCCGGGCTGGTGTTGATGCTGGCCTTGTCATGGCTCTACGCGCGCAGCGATTTCACCCGGCCGCCGTTCGCCGCGCTGTTCCTCGGGGTCCAGGTCGGGGTCATCGCGCTGATCGTGCGCGCCGTGCACCGCATCGGCGGCCACGTGCTGGTCGACCGCTGGCTGTGGCTGGTCGCGGCGCTGTCGGCGCTCGCCGCGTGGCTCGGGGTGCCGTTCTGGATCACACTGCCCGCCGCCGGGCTGGCTTTTGCTTTCTTCATGCGTGGCTGGCGCGTCGCCGCGGTGGGGGTCGCCGCGGCCGCCGTGCTGCTCGCCATCGTGACCATGCCCGATGCCACGCTGCTCGGCCCCGCGGCGGCGGCCACCCGCCCCGCGCTGGTCGAGCCGGGCTCGGTCGGCGCGCTGCCGTTGTTCCTGTCGGGCCTGACCGCCGGGCTGTTCACCTTCGGCGGGGCGTACACCGCGATCCCGTTCGTGCGCGGCGACGCGGTCGAGCGCGGCTGGGTCAGCGACGGCCAGTTCCTCGACGGTCTCGCGCTGAGCGGGATCATCCCCGCGCCCTTGATCATCTTCGCCACCTTCGTCGGCTACCAGGCCGGCGGGCTGGCCGGTGCGCTGGCGATCACCGCCGGGGTGTTCCTCCCCGCCTTCGCTTTCTCGTTGATCTTCTTCGACCGGCTCGAGCAAGTCATCGAGGACCATCGCTGGCGCGACGGGCTGGCCGGGGTTGCTGCCGGGGTGGTCGGGCTGATCGCGGTGACCACGCTCGACCTTGGCGCAAACGTCGCCCGCGCGGCGCCCTCGCTGCCGCTCGCCGCATTGCTGTTCGCGGCCTGCCTGGCGCTGCTCTATGGGTGGAAATCGAAGCATAATGTGCTGGCCGTGATTGCGTTTTCCGCTGCCGCGGGGCTGGCCGCGTTCAGCTGACTTTCCGGCCCCCGCGCGCTCTGTTAGTTTCGCGCCCGAGAGTCGGGAGGGGGCGATGATTTTTGCGCGCGCGGCAGTGGTGGTGGCGGCTTTGGCACTGGCGGCGCCGGCCGCGGCGAGCGGGTCGAAGGTGTCGTCCCCGCTGCAGCTCGCCAAGCAGGCCGAGCGGCTCAAGCCCGGCGAATGGGTGTGGGCGGGCAAGATCGCGCCGACCGGGCCGGTGCTGGTGTATGTCGACCTCGAGCGCCAGCGCGCCACGGTCTACCGCAACGGCGTGCGCATCGCGGTCACCACCATCTCGTCGGGCAAGACCGGCTACGACACCCCGACCGGCGTGTTCACCATCCTCGAAAAGGACAAGGACCACCGCAGCCGCACCTACGACAACGCGCCGATGCCGTATAATTTGCGGCTGACGTGGAAGGGGGTCGCGATGCATGCCGGCAACCTGCCCGGCTTTCCCGCCAGCCACGGCTGCGTGCGGCTGCCGCTGGAATTCTCCAAACTGCTGTTCGCGGCGATGCCGATGGGCGGCACGGTGGTCATCGCGGGGGGCAATTCGGACCCGGTCAAGCGCCCGCCGGCGGGGGTGCTGGCGCCGATTTTCGCGGGGGTCACGCCGGCGCGCACGACGGTGGTCGGCGGCAGCCACGATTACAGCTGGAAGGGCGACGCCGCGCCGAGCGGGCCGGTGTCGATCATCGTCTCGACCGGCGACCAGCAGGTCGTGGTGCTGCGCAACGGGGTCGAGATCGGCCGCGCCCGGGCGCGGGTCCAGCAGGCCAGCAGCGAAACCCAGGTGATGACGCTGACCGGCAGCGGCGGCAAGCCGCAGTGGATCCAGGTCGGGGTGTCCGACCTCGCCCACCAGGACGCCGATATCATCAGCACCCAGGGCGTCGAGCAGATGCAGCTGCCGCCCGAGTTCGTCACGAAAATGCGCTCGGTGATCACGCCGGGGACCACGGTGCTGGTGACCCAGGCGAGCGTCACCACCGACACCACCGGGGCGCAGACCACGGTGCTGGCGTCGGACCCGGCGGTGAAGTGAGGGCGGTTTAGTCAGCCGTATAGTTGCGGCGCCGGGCGGCTGGTGGAGCTGAGGGGAATCGAACCCCTGACCTCTGCAGTGCGATTGCAGCGCTCTCCCATCTGAGCTACAGCCCCGCGCCTTCGGCAGGCGGCTCGATAGCCGCGCTTCCGCCCCTTTGCAATTGCTCGCCGCATCTCCCGTCCGCTCCACCGTGATTGCGGGCACGCCAGCGGAACGACCCCGCCAAGCCATTCGTTTTTCTCCACGATTGCGGCCGCCATGCGAGCGGTCGTCTAACTGGGAGAATGTGACATGGCGTACGATCGGGACGACTTCCGACGCAGCAGCGGGCGCGACCCGCGCGACCTCCGTTCCAGTGACCGCTTTGAGCGCGGCCGCGACCGCGGCTGGCGCGAGTCCGAGCGCGACGAGCGCGGCTTCCTCGAGCGCGCCGGCGACCAGATCGCGTCGTGGTTCGGCGACGAGGACGACGACGACCGCCGCTATGGCCGCGACGAGCAATTCGGACGCGACCGCGACGAGTTCAGCCGTCCGCGCAGCCGTACCTTCGGGCGCGAGGGCGAGCGCGGCTATCGCCCGCTGACCGGCGATTACGGCCGCGCCGAAATGGGGCGCGGGCAGCCGAATATGGACCGTGAACAGGTTCGCCGGCCGTCTTCGAACGAGCGCAACCAGCGCTTCGACCCGCATTACGCCGAATGGCGCCAGCGCCAGATCGACGCGCTCGACCGCGACTATGACGATTATCGCCGCGAGCATCAGTCGAAGTTCGAGAACGACTTCGGCGGGTGGCGCGAGCAGCGCCAGACCAAGCGCCAGATGCTCGGCCAGGTTCGCGAGCATATGGAGGTGCTGGGCAGCGACGAGGCTCCGGTCGGCACCGTCGACCGCGTGGCCGGCGACCGCATCATCCTGACCAAGTCCGATGCCGAAGCGGGCGGCGCGCACCATTCGCTGCCGTGCACCATGATCGGCCGCGTCGAGGGCGAGCGGGTATTGCTCGAGGTCAATGCCGAGCAGGCCAAGCAGGCGTGGCGCGACGAGAGCCGCGACCGTGCGCTGTTCGAGCGCGAGGACCAGGGCGAGGCCGGGCCGCACATGCTCGACCGCAGCTTCTCGGGCACCTACCGCTAGAGCAGGCGTTCGACCGGTGGCCGCGCCGAACGGCCGCCGACCCAGGCCCGGCCGCGCCCCCTTTCGCGGCCGGGCCTTTTTATGTGTGCCGCGCCGCGCGGCGGGCGTATGGGCTGGCCCGACCCGCTCGAGGAGAGACAGTGATGGCCCGCGCCTGGCATTTGATGAGCCGCCCCAAGGGGCTCCCGACCGCCGACAATTTTGCGCTCAAGGAGCTCGCCGAGGCGCCGCTCGGCGACGGCCAGATCCGCGTCGCCAACCGCTGGCTGTCGGTCGACCCGTACATGCGCGGGCGGATGAACGACGTCAAAAGCTATGTTCCGCCGTTCCAAATCGACGCTCCGATGGACGGCGGCGCGGTCGGCGAGGTGGTCGAGAGCCGCGCCCAAGGCCTGTCCGCGGGCGACCATGTGCTGCACATGGCGGGCTGGCGCGACGAGGCGGTGATCGACGCCAAGGCGGCGACCAAATTGCCCGACCTCGGGGTTCAGCCGCAGGCCTTCCTCGGCAACCTCGGGCTGACCGGCGGCACCGCTTATTTCGGGCTGCTCGAGGCAGCCTCGGCGCGCGAAGGCGATATCGTGTTCATCTCCGCCGCGGCCGGCGCGGTCGGCTCGGCCGCGGTGCAGATCGCCAAGGCCAAGGGGATGACCGTGATCGGCTCGGCGCGCGGGCCCGACAAATGCGACTTCGTGCGCTCGCTCGGGGCCGACGCCGCGGTCGATTACAGCGCCGGCCCGATCGTCAAGAGCCTGTCGGCGGCGGCGCCCAACGGCATCGACGTCTATTTCGACAATGTCGGGGGCGACCATCTCGACGCCGCCTTCGCGCTGGCCCGCCAGAATGCGCGGTTCGCGATCTGCGGGATGATCGACAGCTATAATTCGGGCGAGCCCGCGGCGTTTCGCTACATCATGCGGGTGATCGCCATGCGCATCCGGATGCAGGGCTTCATCTACACCGATTATCTGCCGCGGCTCGGCGAGTTCCACCGCGACATGGGCCAGTGGATCGCGGCCGGCCAGGTCCAGTCGCGCGACACCGTGGTCGAGGGGCTCGAGCGCATGCCGGAGGCGTTCCTCGGCCTGTTCGAGGGGACCAACACGGGCAAGATGCTGGTCAAGGTGTAGGGTCTCCCCTCCCGCGAGCGGGAGGGGGACAGGTCAATTAAACTTGCACGCCGCGGGGTCGCCGCTCTTGAGCCCGGTTTGCAGCGCCGCCATGCGCTGCGCCGAGGTGCCGTGGGTGAAGCTCTCGGGCACCACCCGGCCCTGAGTCTGCTTCTGCAGCGTGTCGTCGCCGATCGCCTCGGCCGCGCGCATGCCTTCCTCGAGGTCGCCCGGCTCGAGCAGATTCTTGTCGTTGGCGGCCCACACCCCGGCGTAGCAGTCGGCCTGGAGTTCGACCCCGACCTGGATCTGGTTGCCGCCGGTACGGCTCGCCCCCGACTGCGCCTGCTGCGCGCGGTCGAGCGTGCCTTCGAGGTTCTGGACATGGTGCCCGACTTCGTGCGCGACGACATAGGCCATGGCGAAATCGCCCGGCGCGCCGAAGCGGGTCGACAATTCGTTGAAGAAGGTCGGGTCGAGATAGATGCTCTGGTCGGTCGGGCAATAGAATGGCCCCATCGCCGCCTGCGCCGTGCCGCATCCCGATTGACCGCTGTTGGAGTAAGCGATCATCTTGGTCGGGGTGTAGCGCGCGCCCGAGCGGGCGAACAGGTCGGTCCAGCGCCGCTCGGTCGAGCCCAGCACGCGGGCGAGCACATCCTTGGTGTTGGGGTCGAGCGTCGACTGGCCGGCCGGCGCGCTGGTGGTCGGGCCGCCGCCGGTCGGGAGCAGGCCGCCGCCGCCGCCGAGGCTGTTGAGCGCGCAATAGCCGACCAGCAGGACGAGCACCCCGATAATCCCGAAGCGGCTGGCGACCAGCGGCAGCAGGCAGCCGAGCATATTGCCCCCGCCCCCGCCCAGGCCGAACCCGCCGCGCCCGGTATTGTCGATGAAATTGCCGCTGGGGTCTTCGTCACCGAGCCGCATGCGCTGTCCCTCCTGTTGCTCAGCCCCCAATGCGCGAGCGGGCACGACGGTTGCAAATCGTTCCGGCGGCGGCAATCAGCGGCGGCGAAGGAGTCGCCATGAGTTTGGACGGTAAAGTCGCGCTAATCACCGGGTCGACCTCGGGGATCGGCCTCGCCATCGCCCGCGCACTCGCCGCCGAAGGCGCCAAGGTGATGCTCAACGGCTTCGGCGACGCTGGCGAGATCGAGGCGGTGCGAAGCGAGCTCGGCGCGCTCCACGATGGCGCCGACCTCAGCGACCCGGCGGCGATCGCGGCGATGATGGCGCGCTGCGCGGCCGAGCTCGGCGGCCTCGACATCCTCGTCAACAATGCCGGCATCCAGCATGTCGCCCCGGTCGACCAGTTCCCGCCCGAGAAGTGGGATGCGATACTGGCGATCAATTTGTCGGCGGCGTTCCACACCATCCGCCTCGCTTTGCCCGCGATGCGCGAAAAAGGCTGGGGGCGGATCATCAATACCGCGTCGGCGCACAGCCTGGTCGCGAGCCCCAACAAGTCGGCCTATGTCGCCGCCAAGCACGGCGTCGCCGGCCTGACCAAGGCGGTTGCGCTGGAGGCGGCGCGCGACGGGGTCACGGTCAACTGCATTTCGCCCGGCTATGTCTGGACGACGCTGGTCGAGAACCAGATCCCCGACACCATGAAGGCGCGCGGCCTGACCCGCGAGCAGGTGGTCAACGACGTGCTGCTCGCCGCCCAGCCGACCAAGCGCTTCGTCACCCCCGAGGAAGTCGCCGCCTTCGCCGTCTTCTTGTGCCGCGACGAGGCGGGGTCGATCACCGGCGCCAACTTGTCGATGGACGGCGGGTGGACCGCGGCTTAGGCTCGGGCACAATGCGTCGATCCCTCCTGCTCGCGGCCGTGCTCACCCTCCCCGCCTGCGCCGTGATGCGCCCGGCGGG
>NZ_JANPKO010000110.1:0-4172 GCF_031426035.1 Sphingomonas sp.
GCGGGTTCGTGGCGGTCAATCCCAACAGCAAGATCCCGGCGCTGGTCGACCGCAGCGGCGCGGAGCCGGTGCGGGTGTTCGAATCGGGCGCGATTTTGCTCTTCCTTGCGGAAAAATTCGGGGCGTTCCTGCCCGAGTCCGGCGCGTCGCGCGCGGAAACCCTGTCGTGGCTGATGTGGCAGATGGGCAGCGCGCCGTTCCTCGGCGGCGGGTTCGGGCATTTCTACGTCTATGCGCCGGAAAAATACGAATATCCGATCAACCGCTACGCGATGGAGGCCAAGCGCCAGTTCGACGTGCTCGACCGGCAGCTCGCCGACCATCGCTACGTCGCGGGCAGCGACTACAGCATCGCCGACATGGCGATCTGGCCGTGGTACGGGCAGGTCGCGCAGGGCAAGGTCTACGGCGACGCCGCGACCTTCCTCGCCACCGCCGACTATAAAAATGTCCAGCGGTGGGCGGCGGAGATCGCCGAGCGGCCCGCGGTCCAGCGCGGGCGGATGGTCAATCGCACCTTCGGCGAATTGTCCGAGCAGCTTCACGAGCGCCACGACGCGAGCGACTTCGAGCTGCGCACGCAGGACAAGCTCGAGCCGGCCGGAGAGCCCCACGACGCGGCTTAAGGCGGGGTGTGACGGCGGCGGCGGCGCGGCTATAGCCGCAGCGATGGCCGCCGATGCCCCGACCGACTTCCGCTGTGGATCCGACCCGCGCACCTTGCGCGACGCCTTGGGCTGCTTCGCGACGGGGGTGACGGTGGTCACCTGCCTCGATGCCGCGGGCCAGCCGGTCGGGCTGACCGCCAACAGCTTCACCTCGGTCAGTCTCGACCCGCCGCTGCTACTGGTGTGCGTGGCCAAGACCGCGGCGAGCGCGGCGGTGCTGACCGCGGCCAGGCACTTCGCGGTAAACGTGCTGCAGACCGGCCAGCAGCCGGCCTCGATCCGCTTTTCGACCCGCGCCGAGGACCGCTTCGGGGCGACCCCGTGGTCGACCGGCGAGACCGGCGCGCCGGTTCTGATGGAGTCGCTCGGCGTGTTCGAGTGCGCGGTCCACGCGGTGCACGAGGGCGGCGATCATCACATCCTGGTCGGCGAGGTGGTCAAGGCGAGCTTCGACCCGCACCTCGACCCGTTGCTCTATTTCCGCGGGCGCTACCGCCGGCTGCACTTCGACTAGAGGTCCCCCTCCGGCGCTGCGCGCCTCCTCCCCCGAGGGGGGCGACTAGAGGTCGACCACCAGTTTTTCGGGGTGCGAAGTGAACTGGCGGACAATCGCGACGATCACCCCGCCGACCACCAGCCCGACCACCGCGCCGCCCAGCGCATAGACCAGCCATTCGACGGCGGGCCCGATCGCTCCGGCCGAGCGGCCGACGGCGACCGACCATTCGTGCACCGCGTGGGGCACCGCCTCGAGCAGGTGCAGTTCTTCCAGGCCGTGGAGGATGATCCCGCCGCCGACCCACAGCATCGCCGCGGTGCCGAGGACCGACAGCCCGACCAGCAGCTTGGGCACGACGTGGACCAGCCCGTTGCCGAAGGCGCGTGCGCCCGGATTGCTGCGCTCGGCGAGATGAAGCCCGATATCGTCCAGTTTCACGATAATCGCGACGACGCCGTAGACGCCCGCGGTAATCCCCAGCGAGACCGCGACCAGCGCCGCCGCGGTGGTCGCCAGCGACAGTTTGCCAAGGCTGGCGAGCGCGATCGCCATGATCTCCGCCGACAGGATGAAGTCGGTGCGGATGGCGCCCTTGACCTGCAGCTTCTCGAGCTCGGCCGGGTCGTCCAGCGCATCGACCAATTGGTCGGCGTGGTGGTGCTCGTGAAGCAGCTTCTCGAGGATCTTTTCGGTCGCCTCGAACGCCAGATAGGCGCCGCCCAGCATCAGCAGGGGCGTGATCAGGACCGGCGCGAAGGCGGTCAGCAGCAGCGCCGCGGGGAGCAGGATCAGCAGCTTGTTGCGGAGCGAGCCAAGGGCGATCTTGCCGATGATCGGAAGCTCGCGCTCGGGAGCCAGGCCGACCACATAGCGCGGCGTGACGGCGGTATCGTCGATCACCACCCCGGCCGCCTTGGTGCTCGCCTTGCCGGCGGCAAGGCCGACGTCGTCGATCGACGCGGCGGCAAGCTTGGCGATGGTGGCGACGTCGTCGAGGAGAGCGATCAGGCCGGAGGGCATGGCGTGCCTTTGGCGCAAGTCGTGGCGGCGGGCAATGCCTTGCCTCTTGTCTGCCTTTCGCGCAGTTGGCGAACATGCTGGGGATGGAATTCATCAAGGCCAACCGCGACGCGGTGGAGGCGGCGATCCGCGACAAGGGGGTCGATGCCGACCTTGGCGCGCTGCTTGATCTCGACGGCGAGGTGCGCGGGCTCAAGACCGAAATCGAGGGGCTGCGGGCCGAGCGGAACGCGGTCAGCGCGCGGTTCAAGGATGCGACGCCGGAAGAGCGCGGCGAGCTTGGGCGTGTCGCCAAGGAAGCGGGCGCCAGGGCGGGCGAGCTTGAGGCGCAGCTCGGGGACAAGGAGGCGGCGCTCAAAGCACTGCTCCTGCGCTTGCCCAACATCCCGTTCGCGGGCGCGCCGGTCGGGCCCGACGAGAATTCCAACGTCGTCATCCGCAGCGAGGGCACACCGCCCAAGTTCGAGTTCGAGCCGCTCGACCATGTCGCGCTGATCGAGCGCAACGGCTGGGCCGATCTGACGCGCATCACGCAGGTGTCGGGATCGCGGACCTATTGCCTCAAGGGGCGGCTGGCGCTGCTCGAGATGAAATTGATGGCGTGGGCGCTGGAGACCATCGCTAGTGCCGGCTTCACCCCGATCACGGTGCCGGCCATTGCGCGCGCGTCCGCGTTCGAGGCGCAGGGGCAGTTTCCGGGGCACGTCGACGAGACGTATGAATTGCCCAACGACGATCTGTGGCTGGCGGGAACGGCGGAGGTCGCGCTGACCTCGCTCCATGCCGGCGAGATCGTCGAGGCGGATAAATTGCCGATTCTCTACGCGGGCTACTCGCCATGCTTCCGCCGCGAGGCGGGCAGCGCGGGGCGCGATGTGCGCGGGCTGTTGCGCGTTCACCAGTTCGTCAAGGTCGAGCAATATGTGCTGTGCGAGGCGGACGAGGCGGTGTCGGCCGAATGGCACGCCAAATTGCTGTCGCAGGCCGAGCTGCTGCTTGGCCTGCTCGAAATCCCGTACCAGGTGATCGAGACTTCGACCGGCGACATGGGGCTCGGCAAGTACCGCATGAACGACCTCGAGAGCTGGGTGCCGAGTTTGGGCAAGTATCGCGAGACGCACAGCTGCTCGACCCTGCACGACTGGCAGGCGCGGCGGGCGAACCTTCGCTACCGCGGCGCCGACGGCAAGGTGCGCTTCGCCCACACCCTCAACAACACCGCGCTGGCGAGCCCGCGGATCCTCGTGCCGCTGCTCGAAAACCACCAGACCGCCGACGGGCGGGTGCGGCTGCCGCAGGCGCTGCGGCCGCTGATGGGGGGCGACGAATTCCTGTGACGTCGGACGAGGCGCCGCCGCCCGGCTGGCGGCGGATCGCCGAGGCCGCGGCGCTCGGTGCGCGGTTCTGGCGCGGGTTCGGGCATCTCGGGCCGCGCGGGCCGATCGACGGCCCGCCGGCGCTGGTCATCCCCGGCTTCATCGCCAACGACCGCACGACGATGGAGCTGCGCCGCGCTCTCGCCGAAGCAGGGTATCGCGTTCACCCGTGGCGGCAGGGGATGAACTGGGGGGCGCGGGCGGACACCGTCGAGCGGCTGTGCGCGTGCCTGGATGGGGTCGGAGATGAGCGGCCGGTGCTGGTGGTCGGGTGGAGTCTTGGCGGGGTGTTCGCGCGCGAGCTGGCGCGGGCGGTTCCGAGCCGCGTGCGCGCGGTGGTGACGATGGGCTCGCCGTTCTCCGGCGACCCCAAGTGGAACAATGTTTGGCGGCTGTACGAGCGGGTCGCCGGCCATTCGGTCGATCAGCCGCCGATCCCGCGGATCACCGCCAAGCCGCCGGTGCCGACGCTGGCGATGTGGTCGCGGCGCGACGGCATCAGCGCCCCGCGCGCGGCGCGCGGGCTCCCCGAGGAAAGCGACCGCGCGGTCGAGCTGACGTGCGGCCACATGGCCTTCGCGGTGTCGCGGCCGGCGGCACGGTCGGAGC
>NZ_JANPKO010000111.1:0-26331 GCF_031426035.1 Sphingomonas sp.
GGCGAACTCGGCCTGCTGCAGCTCGGAATAAGCCGACATGCCGCGGTCGCGGTAGCCGCCGGCGAGCTCGAACATCGCATGGTTGAGGCTGTGGAAGCCGGCCAAAGTGACGAACTGGAACTTGTAGCCCATCGCGCCCAGCTCGCGCTGGAACTTGGCGATGGTCTCGGCGTCGAGCTTGGCCGCCCAATTGAAGCTGGGCGAGCAATTGTAGGCGAGCGGCTTGCCTGGATATTGCTTGTGCACTGCTTCGGCGAAGGCGCGGGCGTCTTCGAGGTCGGGGTGGCTGGTTTCCCACCACAACAGATCGGCGTGGGGCGCGAAGGCGAGGCCGCGGGCGATGCAATGGTCGAGCCCGGTTCCGTCCTTGAGGCGGAAGAAGCCTTCCGGCGTGCGCTCGCCGGTGAGGAACTGGCGGTCGCGCTCGTCGACGTCGCTGGTGATCAATTTGGCACTTTCGGCGTCGGTGCGCGCGACCAGCACGGTCGGCACGCCGCACACATCGGCGGCGAGGCGCGCGGCGTCGAGGTTGCGGATCGCGGCCTGGGTCGGGATGAGGACCTTGCCACCCAGATGGCCGCACTTCTTTTCGGACGCCAATTGGTCCTCGAAATGGACCCCGGCAACGCCCGCCTCGATGTACGACTTCATGATCTCGAAGCAGTTCAGCGGGCCGCCGAAGCCGGCCTCGGCGTCGGCCACGATCGGCGCGAACCAGTCGCGCTTGGCGCCGCCTTCCATATGCTCGATCTGGTCGGCGCGGGCGAGGGTGCGGTTGATGCGGCGCGCCAGCTCAGGGCCGGTGTTGGCGGGGTAGAGCGACTGGTCGGGGTACATCGCGCCGGCGGTGTTGGCGTCGGCCGCGGCCTGCCAGCCCGAGAGGTAGATGGCGCGGAGGCCGGCGCGGACCTGCTGCATCGCCTGGTTGCCGGTGACCGCGCCGAGCGCCCGGACCGGCTCGTCGCCCTGCAGCATTTCCCACAATTTGAGAGCGCCGCGGCGGGCGATGGTGTGCTCGACCGGGAACGAGCCGCGCAGCCGCAGCACTTCGCTCGCGGGGTACGGGCGCTCTATGCCGTCGAACCGGCCCGAAGGCGCTGAAACCACTTGGCTGAAGTCGGACATGTACGCTGTTCCCCTGGCGAGTCGCTGTTGGCAGCATCAGACGCAATTTCGGGCGAAGAGTCGCAGCGAAAGAGGCAAAGCTGTCAGAAACAGACTTGTGCTAGCTGTAAAAATGTTCACAACTCTACCAATGGTTGCGCAGCGCAAGCTCTTCCTCGGGTCCCGGCTCAAGCGGCTGCGCCGCGATCGCGGGCTCAACCAGAGCGCGATGGCGACCGCGCTGGGGATCTCGGCGTCTTACTTGAACCACCTCGAACGGAACCAGCGGCCGGTCACCGTCGGCATATTGCTGCGGCTGGCCGAGGCGTTCGACCTCGACATCAAGGCATTCGCGGCGGAGGGCGGCGAAAGCGGCGGCGCCGACCAGCTGGCCGAGATTTTCTCGGACACGATGCTCGCCGACTTGGGGGTCAGCCGCGCCGAATTGATCGAGCTCAGCGACAATTCGCCGGCAGTCGCCGAGGGGGTGACGCGGCTGTACACCGCGCTGCGCGAGCTTCACCGCCGGCCGGCCGAAGAGGGCGAGGGCGAAGGCGGCGCCGACCCGCGGGTGCTGATCACGCCCGAGACCTGGGTGCGCGACTACATCCAGGCCCAGCGCAACCATTTTCCGGAACTCGAGGACGGCGCCGAGACGCTCGGTGGCGCGCTTGGCGACCCGCTGTCGGTGGCCGAGCCGCTGCGCCGCCGGCTCAAGGAAGCCTATGGCGTCGAGGCGCGGGTGGTCGACCCCGAGATGCTCGCCGACGCCAGCCAGCATTTCGACCCGCAGACGCGCAAGCTGATGCTGTCGGCGCTGCTGCGCTCGGAGAACCGAACCTTCGGGCTCGCCTACCAGTTGGCGCTGCTCGAGTTCGGGCCGCTGATCGAGCGCATGGTCGACATGGCGCGGCCGCCCGACATCGGTAGCCGGCGCCTGCTCCACATGAGTTTCGCCAACTACGCCGCGGGCGCGATCATGCTGCCCTACGGCAAGTTCCTGCGCGCCGCCGAGGAGCATCGCTACGCGCTCGACCGGCTGTGCGGGCAGTTCGGCGCCAATATCGAGCAGGTCGCGCACCGCCTGACCACGCTCGGCCGAGCCGGGGCGCGCGGGGTGCCGTTCTTCATGCTGCGCGTCGACCCCGCGGGCAACATCTCCAAGCGCTACGCCGGCGAGAGCTTTCCTTTTTCGCATTTTGGCGGGACCTGCCCGCGGTGGCATCTCCACGCCGCCTTCCAGGTCCCCGGCCAGACCATCCGCCAGCTGATCGAGACCCCCGATGGGCAGCGTTTCTTCACCATCAGCCGCACCGTCGAGCGGCCGATCCGCCCCGACCTTTCGGATGACAGCCTGCTCGCGGTCGGGCTCGGATGCGACATCCGCTATGCCTCGCGGATCGCTTACGCCGATGGGCTCGACCTCGCGCTGACCCCTGCGACCCCGGTCGGCCCGGCGTGCGCTATCTGCCCGCGGATGCAGTGCGCGTATCGCGCCACCCCGCCGGCCGGGCGCACGCTGGCGGTCCACGAGAACCGCAAGACCATTTCGCCCTACCCATTCCTTCCGGCCTAGGGCGCGACCGGCTCGCGCTCGAGGGCTGCACGGTCCCACTTCGCCAGCTTGGCGGCGGCTTCGTAAGTCGAAGTGAGGAAGTTACTCAGCGTGGTTTCGGGATCGCGGGCGGCGCGAACTTCGGCATAGGGCAGCACGAACTCGCCGAGGTCGTTGTCCCACTTGGCGGCGGGCTGGTCGCGGAAGCCGGGGGGCTCGGGATAGGCGTAGCTGTAGAACATCGGATCGGCGGCGACCACGCCGCCGGCCCAGAAGCCCGCGCTCGACACTTCGTGGCTGTACGCCTCGCGGGTGATGCGGTCGGGCAGGCCGGGGACCCCGCCGGGGTGCGGCGGGGCTTCGCGGCCGGAGAAGCGGGTGACGGCGAGGTCGAAACTGCCCCAGAAGAAGTGCACCGGGCTGGCCTTGCCCGAGAAGCCCGCGCGGAAACGGTCGAAAACCGGTACGACGCGGTGGAGTGCGGCGAGCAGGCGCGCGCCGGAGTCAGGGTCATAGGCGCGCGGTGCGCGGTCGTCGGCGAACGGGATCGCGTCGGCGATTTCGTTGGGTGTGGCGTGGAAGGAATTCGGGAGGCCCTGCTTAGAGAGCAGTGCGATAAGGTCGCGGTGGAGGTCGGCGACGGTGGCGCCGGCGAAGGGGAGCAGTTCGGATCTGCCGTCGCTGACGGCGAGCGCGATGCCGTGGCGGCAGAGGTCTAGGGACAAAGTGAAGCTGCGGCCATCGGGCGCTGCGGTGGGCAGAGTGGCGAGGCCGGCGGCGGTCGGGCGCAGGGTCGCATGCCAGCCGTGATTGACCCACGGGCTGTGCGCGACGCGCAGCTTGCCGAGCATCTGGCTGGCGAGGTGGAGCAGCGCGAAGGTCGCGGAATCGCGCGCCGGGTCGAGCTCGGGCCAGTCGGATGGCATGGCGATCCTTTCGCTGCTGCGAGTCGCCTTTTGCATTTTGCGGTGCAGCGCGGCTAGAGCCGCTGACGATGGACGACCTCATCCAAAGCATCGACGCCGCGCCCGACCTCCAGGCGCTCGACGCGCTGCGCGTGGCGGCGCTGGGCAAGTCGGGGTCGGTCACCGCGATGCTCAAGTCATTGGGCGCGATGGATCCGGCGCAGCGCGCGGCGGAGGGGCCGAAGATCCATGGCCTGCGCGAGGCGGTGACCGCGGCGATCGCGGCGAAGAAAGCGGCGCTCGAGAATGCCGAGCTCGACCGGCGGCTGGCGACCGAGCGGCTCGATTTGTCGCTGCCTGCGCCGGTTTGCCCGAGCGGCAGCGTCCACCCGGTCAGCCAGGTGCTCGACGAGCTGGCGGAGATTTTCGCCGACCTTGGGTTCGCGGTCGCGGAAGGGCCAGAGATCGAGGAGCAATGGTATAATTTCACCGCGCTCAATATGCCCGAAAGCCATCCGGCGCGGGCGATGCACGACACCTTCTATTGTGAGCCGCGCGAGCCCGGCGAGGAGCCGCGGGTGCTGCGCACGCACACCTCGCCGGTGCAGATCCGCGCCATGACGTCACAGCCGCCGCCGATCCGGATCATTGCGCCGGGGCGGGTCTATCGCTCGGACAGCGACGCCACGCACACCCCGATGTTCCACCAGATCGAGGGGCTGGTGATCGACAAGGGCATCCACCTCGGCCATTTGAAATGGACGCTGGAGACCTTTCTGAAGGCGTTCTTCGAGCGCGACGACGTCGCGATCCGCATGATCCCGAGCTATTTCCCGTTCACCGAGCCGTCGGCCGACGTCCATGTCGGCTGGTCGTGGGAGAATGGCCGGCGGGTGATCGGCGGCAGCGAGAACTGGATGGAGGTGTTGGGCTCGGGGATGGTCCACCCGCGGGTGATCGCCAATTGCGGGCTCGACCCCGACCAGTGGCAGGGCTTCGCCTTCGGCACCGGGGTCGACCGGCTGGCGATGCTTAAATACGGGATGAGCGATTTGCGCGCCTTCTTCGACGGCGATTTGCGCTGGCTCAAGCATTACGGGTTCAACGCGCTCTCGGTGCCGACGCTGTCCGCGGGAGTGGGCGCGTGAAATTTACTCTTTCGTGGCTCAAGGACCATCTCGATACCGAGGCGGACGCGGCCACCATTGCCGACGCGCTGACGTCGATCGGGCTCGAGGTTGAAGAGGTCAGCAACCCCGCGGCGGCGCTGGCGCCGTTTAAGGTGGCCAAGGTGCTGAGCGCCGAGCGGCACCCGCAGGCGGACAAGTTGCAGGTGTTGTCGGTCGATGCCGGTGACGGGCCGGTACAGGTTGTATGCGGCGCGCCCAATGCACGGGCGGGGATGCTCGGGGTGTTCGGGCCGCCGGGGGCGTATGTGCCGGGGTCCGACATGACCTTGAAGATCGCCGCAATCCGCGGGGTCGAGAGCCACGGCATGCTGTGCTCGGTGCGCGAGCTCGAGCTGGGCGACGAGCATGACGGGATCATCGAGCTGGCGGCCGACGCGCCGGTCGGGGCGAGTTTCTCCGCGTTTGCCGGGCTCGACGACCCGGTGTTCGATGTCGCGGTGCTGCCCAACCGGCCCGATTGCCTCGGCGTGCGCGGGATCGCCCGCGACCTCGCCGCGAAGGGACTGGGGACGCTCAGGCCCGAGGCGCGCAAGACGGTGCCGTCGGCGGGCGCTAATCCGGTTGCGATCGGGGTCGAGGACGGGTCGGGATGCCACGCGTTCGCCGGGCGCTTGATCCGCGGCGTTACCAATGGGGCGAGCCCCGAGTGGCTGCAGCGGCGATTGAAGGCGGTTGGCCTCAGGCCGATTTCGGCGCTGGTCGACATCACCAATTTCTTCTCGGTCGACCAGGCGCGGCCGCTCCACGTCTACGACGCGGCCAAGCTCAACGGCGCGATCGTCGCGCGGAAGGGCCGCGACGGCGAGGCGTTCCGCGCGCTCAACGACAAGGACTATTCGGTGACCCCCGGCGATTGCGTGATCGCCGACGATAAAGCGGTGCTCGGCTTCGGCGGGGTGATCGGCGGCGAGGACACGGGAGTCACCGACGCGACCAGCGACGTGCTGCTCGAGTGCGCGTGGTTCGACCCCGACAGCGCCGGCGGCACCGGGCGGCGGCACCTGATCAACACCGACGCGCGGGCGCGCTTCGAGCGCGGCGTCGACCCGACGCTGCTGCGCGAAATGACCGAAGCGGCGACCGCGATGATCGTCGAAATGTGCGGCGGCGAGGCGTCCGAGATCACGATCACCGAGGCGGCCGACTGGGGCGAGATCGTTGCACCGCGTACTGTCGCGCTGCGCCCCGAGCGGCTCAAGGCGCTGGCGGGGATCGACCTGCCGACGAATGAGCAGCACGCGATCCTCGAGCGGCTTGGGTTCACGGTCGCGGCGGACGGGGTGACGCCGCCGGGGTGGCGGCCGGATATCGACGGCGAGGCCGATCTGGTCGAGGAAATCGCGCGCATCCACGGTTACGACAAGGTCGCCTCGGCGCCGCTCGAGCGCGATGCCGGGGTGGCGCGGCCGACCGCGACGCGCGCGCAGCTGGTCGAGCGGCGGGTGCGGCGCACGGCGGCGGCGCGCGGGCTCGACGAGGCGATCAACTGGAGCTTCATTTCCGAGGCCGAAGCCGCGGCGGCGGGCGGCGTGGCGTGGCGCCTGGCCAACCCGATCAGCGAGGAAATGAAGGTGATGCGCGGGTCGCTATTGCCGGGGCTGGCGGCGGCGGCGCGGCGCAATGCCGATCGCGGGGCGTCGAGCGTGCGGCTGTTCGAGATCGGCCGGCGCTATGTCGCCGAGGGCGAGCGGCCGACCGCGACTCTGCTCCTGGCGGGAGAGAAAACGGCGCGTGGTTGGGCGAGCGGCAAGGCCAGGGGGTTCGACGCGTTCGACGCCAAGGCCGAGGCGCTGGCGCTGCTCGAGGCGGCGGGGGTGGCGACAGGCAATTTGCAATCGTTCCCCGATGCCGGGGCGGACTGGCACCCGGGGCGCTCGGCGCGGCTGGGGCTGGGGCCGAAGACGATCGTCGCGGCGTTCGGCGAGTTGCATCCGCGGCTGGTGCGCGAGCTCGATGCGCCGGCGGGCGCGGTGGCGGCGGAAATCTATCTCGATGCGATCCCCGCGCCGCGCAGCACCGGGCGTGCGCGGCCGGCGTTCACTCCGCCCGCGCTACAGGCGGTGACGCGCGATTTCGCCTTCTTCGTGCCGGCCGATCTGACCGCCGATGCGCTGGTGCGCGCGGTGCGCGGGGCGGACAAGGTGGCGATTACCGGGGCGCGGGTGTTCGACCGCTTCGAGAGCGGCGAGGGGTTGAGCCTGGCGGTCGAGGTTACGCTCCAGCCGGGCGACAAGAGCTTCACCGAGGCCGAGATCGCCGACATCTCGAAGCGGATCGTCGCGGCGGCGGAGAAATTAGGGGCGCGGCTGCGCGGGTAATTTTTCCAGTTTGTTGATGGCGGCGTGGACGCGGGCTTCGATGTCGGCGCGGGGCAGGCCCGGGGGCATGATCGGCGACGCGTCGAAGTGGATGGTGCCGGGCCGCTTGAGCACGCCGCGGCCCCACAGGCGCCCGCTATCGACCGCCACCGCGACCACCGGCAGCCCGAGCGCGCGGTAGAGGCCGGCAAAACCGGGGCGCAATTCCGGCGTTTCTCCGGGGCGGACGCGGGTGCCCTCCGGAAAAATCACCACCGGGCGGCCGCTGGCGGCGGCGATTTTAGCTTCGGCGAGCAGGTTGCGCAGCGCCTTGGCGCCGGCCTCGCGGTCGACCGGGATCACGCCGTAGAGGCGGGTGATGCGGCCGAACAGCGGCAAATCGGCGAGCTCGCGCTTGATCACGATGACGGGCGTGCGGGCGAGGCGGAGGATCTCGATCGTCTCGAACATCGACTGGTGCTTGACCGCGATCAGGTTGGCGCCGGGAGGGATGTCGCCGACCGGCTGCACGCGGATGCCGAGCACATGCTTGCACAGGACATGGTGGAACTCGGCCCAGCCGCGCACCACGCGGCGCATGGGAGCGGCGCCGAACGCAGCGGCGGCGATCCCGGCCGCCGAGTAAATCATGGTGCCGGGATAGAATAATGCCATGAACAGCAGGGAGCGCAGATATTGCACCGCTACAGCTCGAGCAGGACGGCAAGGCGGCGCAGGACGTATTTGTTATACTCGCCGAACAAGGTGGAAAAGCGCGGCTCGCTGCGCACCGCGTCGGGGACGATGGTGTAGCGCTGGCCCAGCACACGGCCGAATTCGTAGCGCGCGCGGCGCATGTGCCAGTCGCTGGTGATCAGCCGCAGCGAACGGTATTTGTGCTTGGCCAGCCAGCGCTCGGCCTCCTCCGCGTTGGAGCGGGTGTCGACCGATTCGCTGCCGAGGTCGACGCAGCAGCGCAGCAATTTCTCCCGCCCGCCGAGGCGGCGGACGAGGTCGGGCTTGGTCACCAGCGGGTCCGCCCCGGCGACCAGCAGCCGCCGCGCCTTGCGCTGGGCGATGACGTCGACGGCATGCTCGATGCGCCCGCTGCCGCCGGTGATGACGACCGCTGCGTCGGTAGTGCCGACCGCCGCCGCGGGGCGCTCGAGGCTGACCGCGAACAGCAGGAAGCCGAGCGCGTAGGCGACCAGGACAAGCGAGGCGAAGCGGATGATCATGGCGCCTGGCGCAATGCCTTGAGGACCGCGGTACGGGCAACCACCGTCGCCAATGCCACCGCCGCCAGCGGCAGCAGCGCGAGCACCGCGATCGCGCCGGGGCCGAGCACGCGGCCGCCGAACAGATCGCCGGCGAACGAGGCGCCGCCGGCCGCGAGCAGCGCCAGCACGAGCGCGGCGGCGACGGTGCCGGCGAGGCTGCCGGTGATCGCATCGAGCGCGATTTTGCGCTGGAACAGGCGCGCCAGCTGGTGGTCGGTGGCGCCGATGCCGTGCATCACCTCGATTGTCGAACGATGCGTATCGAGCGCGCCGCGCGCGGCCAGGATCACCGCCGCCGAGGTCGCCGCGGCCATCAGCAGCACCAGCGACAGCGCCAGCCACTGCAGCGCGCGGAGCGAGCCGAGCAGCGGGCCGAGGGTGGCCTGCTCGGACACCAGACGCGCGCCGGGCGCGGCGGCGGCGATACGGCGGGCGAGCGCGGCGGAATCGGCGCCGGGGGCGAGATCGAGGTTGACCAGGGCGGGGATAGGCAAGTCGTTGGCGGGGCCGAGCGGGCCGAGCCAACGCTCGAGCGTACGGCGCGTTTCGGCGGCGGGGACCGGGCGCACCGCGGTGACTCCGGGGGACGAGCGCGCGGCCGCCACCGCGGCAGCGACGCGCGCCGCGTCGCCGTCGGGGATTTGCACGATGTGGCGATTGGCGGCGGCGTCGGCGACCAGCCCGGCGGTGGTCGACAAGGCAAGCCCGGCGGCGGCGACGATGATCATCGCAAAGGTCATGATCGCGATGACGTATGGAGTCGGCCCGCGCAGGCGGCCGCCGGGGAGCAATTTGTCCTCGGTCTGCCCGGCGGGGAACCAGCCGGCGATCATGACCGGTTGACCGTCGCCGGCGCGCCCGGCGGATGGCGCAGCGTGCCGGTCGGATCGGTCAGCGCGCCATGCTCCAGCCGGATGATCTCGGCGCCCGGGGTGGAGGCGATCAGGCCGAGGTCGTGGGTGGCGACCACCACCGTCGTGCCGAGCCGGTTGAGCGAGGTGAACAGGTGGAGCAGGCGGCGCGCCATCTCGGCATCGACATTGCCGGTCGGCTCGTCGGCGACCAGCAGTTCGGGCTGGCTGATCACCGCGCGCGCGATGGCGACGCGCTGCTGCTCGCCGCCCGACAGCGTCGGCGGGCGCGCGCTGGCCCGGTCCGCGAGTCCGACCCACGCCAGCATCTCGCGCACGGGGCCGTCGATTTCCTCCTCACGGCGCCCGGCGATGCGCAGCGGCAAGGCGACATTGTCGAACGCCGACAAGTGCCGGATCAGGCGGAAGTCCTGGAACACCACCCCGATGCGGCGGCGGAAGGCGGGCAGCGCATCGCGCGCCGCGCCGGTCAGTTCCTGGTCGAACAGGCGGATCCGGCCGCGCGTCGGGCGCTGGGCGAGGTAGAGCAATTTGAGGAGCGAGGTCTTGCCCGCGCCCGACGGGCCGGTGAGGAAATAGAAGCCGCCGCGGCCCAAGCGAAAGTCGAGGTCGCGCAGCACTTCGGCGCCGGTGCCGTAGCGCAAGCCCACGCTATCGAATTCGACGATCGCGGACAGCGCTTCGACCCCTTCTTTCCCCGGAGTTAACGCTTGTCGCACAGGGCGCGCCGCCTTGCCAATGGCCGCGCATTCCTGTTTATCCCGACGAGCATCCGGATGAGGGGTTCGCGGCGCATGATCCTGACCTGCCCAGCCTGCTCAACGCAATATGTGGTGAAGGACGGCGCGATCCCGCCCGGCGGGCGCCAGGTCCGCTGCGCCTCGTGCCGCCACGGCTGGCACCAGGATCCCGAGGCGAGCGCAGACGACGCTGATCCGCCCGCCGGCGACCCGCTGGGCGAGCCGCTCGAAGAGGCTGTGGCCGAGGCGACCGACGACTATGCGGGGACGGGCGCCGAGGCCGAGACGGGTGCCGAGACCGAGACGGGTGCCGAGGCGCCGGGCGAGATCACCCGCGACCTCGGGCAGGCGGCCTATGGCGCGCCGCCCGGCTATGCCCCGGTCGATACCGCCGCCGACCGGCCACCCGAGCCTGAGTGGCGGGCCGAGGCGGAGCCGCCGGGCGAACCGGCAAGCGAGACCCCGACCCCGTGGAACGAGCCCGCGCCGGTGGCCGACGACATTCACCTGACGGAGCCGGCCGCGGACCCCGAGCCGCCGAGCGCGTGGGACGAGCCCGCGCCGCTCGACGATGATTTCAGCCCGTTCCGCCAGCGCGAGCCGGCCGAGCCGCGCGGCGGGCTGGCGGTCAAGCTGCTGGTCGCGCTGGTCATCGTCGGCGCGCTGGCCGTCGCGTTCTGGTTCTTCGCCCCGGCCGAATGGCGCCAGCGCTTTGGGCTGGCGAGCCTGACCGACACCCCGCTCCAGGTGCGCATCACCCACAGCGACCGCCAGACGCTGGCCAGCGGCAATGAATTGCTGGCGATCAGCGGCCGCGTCACCAACCCGACCGGCGAGCAGCAGGCGGTGCCGCCGATCTATGCCCAGCTGCGCAGCAGCACCGGCGTCCTGGTCTACAGCTGGACGATCGCCCCGCCGGCGCGGCGGCTGCAGCCGGGCGCCAGCGCAACCTTCAACAGCGCCGAGGTCAACGTCCCAGCCGGCGCCGACGAGCTGACCGTCACATTGGGCGCGCCGCGCGGCTGAGGCTGCCGGCGTTAAGGGAATTCGATCAGGCGGGCGCGCTGCGGGCCGTCGCCAGTGGTGAGCCGGGTGTCCCGCGCGACCACGGTTCGGCCATCCTCGCTGGCATGCCGGCCGAGCGCGATGGTCGCCGGGCGCACGATGCGCACCGTGGCCAGCGCCTGCCGCTCGGGGCGGACCTGAGTTGGGGTGGCGGCGACCAGGGCGAGCAGCAGGACCATCGCCCGCACTCAACGCGCGCCGGCACAAAAGGTAAAGACCGTCTTAACCACGCGTACCGGAGTGGGACTGCGCGGAGCAGCGCGGGGCAGCGGGGTGGTGGCATTGCGCGGCGCAGACCGCTTTGCTAGAGGCCGCGCCGTGCCAGAAGCGGCGGCCCCAGTGGGCGCTTGCTCATCTCATGACGTGCGGTCGTGGCGGAACTGGTAGACGCGCAGCGTTGAGGTCGCTGTGGCCGAAAGGCCGTGGAAGTTCGAGTCTTCTCGACCGCACCATTCTCTCTGCAATGACCGAGTCTGACCCCCAGGCCGGTCCGATTGATGCGAATGCGTCGCATATGCGGGAAGAAGTCGTCTGGGACGACTATTGTTGGCTGTCGGCCACCTGCGGCAACGGCCTGACCTCCAGCGTCCCGAGGCGGACGATCGATTTCTCGGCATCGACCGCGGGATTGGCGGTCAGCTCCGCTACGACACCAAGCGCCGTGGCTGCAGCGGCCGCGACGCGCAGGCGGTACTTGCCGTAGGGAACGCGCTCGAACAGGAAGAAACCGTCGAAATCGCTGGTGGCGCGCGCGGCGACCTTGCCGTCGGCGCCGACCAGCTCGAGGTCGAGCCCCTCGAAGCCGAGCCCGCCGCTCTTGACCACCATGCCCTCGATGTCGCCGGCGCCGACCAGCCCGATTTCGACCTCGGCGCGGACGCCGGGGCGCGGGATGACCACCTGCAGCGCGTTGCGCGGGGTCAGCATCGGATCGGCGAGGCTGGTCTGGTCGATCCCGACGGTGATCGGGGTGAAGGTCTGCAGCCCGCCGATCAGCACCGCGCCATGGACATCGGTCGGGCGTTCGGTGGTGCGCGTGCCGGTGGTGATCAGCGCGCCCTTTTCGAGCGGCTCGGCGGGATCGCGCAGGCCGTTGTCGTTGAGGTCGCGGTAGACGCGGGCGTGGACCACCCCGGCGCCGGCCAGCGGTTGCCGCGACAAATTGAGCCCGCGCCGCGGATCGAGCGAGAAATTGAGGTTGATGCCGGCGGCGAGCGATCCGTCGGTGCCGGCCTCGGCGGTCAGCGCCAGCGCCATGCTGTCGAAGCGGCGAACGTGCGTGATGCGCGCGCGGCCGCGATGCGACGGCGCGTCATAGGCCAGCGCGCCCTCCCAATCGACTTTCTCGGTAGCCGACCAGTAGGCGCTCAATTCGGCGTAGCGGAACCTGGCCTGGGGCGCGACCAATGCACTCAGCGCGCCGCGCAGGCGGACCTGCCCGACGCGACCCGCGCCCATCAATCCGGCCTCGACCTCGCCCGGCGGCGACGGGCCGTGGGCGAGATACTGGCGTCGGTAGCGAAGGTCGCCGGCGAGGTTGAAGCGGTCGATGTTGGCCGACAGCCGCGCCGCAGCCTCGAGCGCGCGCGAGCCGTCGCCGCGCTCGGAGAGGCGGATATCGGCGTGGGCGGGAAGCGTCGTCCGCCCCAGCCGCAGCGGCGCGTCGAGCGCGAATTTATAGTCGCGGATGCTCTGCTCGCGCTGCCCGCGCAGGTGGAAGTCGCGCGCCACCAGCGCTTCGGCGCTGGCGTTGACCGCGCCGAACTTGGCGACCAGCTGGGCGCGGCCGGCAATTCCGCCGCCGCTGTCGCGCGCCGCCGCGACCTCGACCAAAGCGGTCCCGATCGAGCGCCGCACCGAGCCTTCGACGAAGGTCAGCCGCTCATCGTCGACGAGCATGGCACGAGCGAGCAGGCCGACCGACATGCGCTCGTCGAGGCCATGCTCGAGCGACACCGCGGCCTGCGCATCGGGCTCGGTCAGCGCATCGGGGGAGTGGCGGAAGGCGACGAGGTCGCGGCCGGGCTGGTTAAACCCCGCCCAATACCAGGTTTTTCCCTTGGGAACGTTATCCTGGCCGACGTTGACCAGCTCGTCGCGGGTGCGCACCTGGCCCTGGGGTCCGTAGAGGATGATGCTGATATTATTCTCGCCGTAAAGAAGCTGAACGTCGTCGAACACGTAGCGCTGGGTGCCGCTCGGCTTGGCGAAGGCGAGCAGCTCGCCATTGCGGTACAGCTCGGCCTCCCACCCGGCGGGCAGATCGCCCTCGAAGCGGGTGCGGTCGAAGGTCAACGGATTAAACAACGGGCGGTTGGTGATCAGCGCGCCGCGGCCGCTGGTCGAGGTGCCGCTGAGGCGGGTGTCGAGGCCGGCGACGTCGCCGAGCCCGAAATGGGTTGCGCGGAGCGGCCCGAGTAAGCCGGCCTCGGGATCCGAGCGATAGGCGCGCAGGCGCAGCGCGCTGGGCACGCCCTTGTCGTTGGTCTGTGCCAGGGCATCGTATGACAGGCGAGCAATTTCGCCGGCGGCGTAGACCGAGGTGCGGCGATCGACTCGGGTGCCGGTCGCGGCGCTGTAGGTGACCCCGGCGCTGACCACGAAGTCGAGCGCCGGCGCGCGCCACATGCGGTACGGCAGGCGCACCTGAGGCAAAGTGGTGAGGTCGAATTTTGCTTTCTTGAGCGTGGCGGCGCGCTTCTCCCGTTCGATCGCCATTTCGACCGGCAATTTGGCTTCGGATTCGAGGATCAGCGCCGAGCCCGAGGTGAGCGGCTTGACCGCGATCCCGAACCAGCGCGCGAGCGCGGCGGAGTCGACGCACCAGCCCTCGGGCGTCTCGCGCACGGTGCCGGGCGCCAGGGTTTCGCTGGACGTGCCGTAAGTGACTGATTTTGCGCTGACATCAATCGAAATGCGGTGGTTTTCGCGGAACGCCCAGCCGCTTGCGCGCTTGGCCGCGAGGTCGATCTTCATCGGCACGTCGAGGGTGGTCAGGAAATCGCCGAACACGATGCACGTGCCGCCGGGCGTGGCATAGGCGCGCACCCCGTCGCCGAGGCGGTGCTGGCGGAGGTTCACATCGAGCAGGAACTGGTCGTCGGGGTCGGCCGCCCAGCCGTCGCCGAGCGGCGTCGCGGCCGACGCGGCGAAGGTGCCGGCGCAGCCCAGCGCGAGCAGCGCCTTGCGCAGCAGGCCGGTGGCCATGGGCTTTCCCGCCGCTTCCCCGCCCTAGCGCAGGACCGCGGTGGTTTCGGCGAGGGTGCGCGAGCCGTCGTCGTAATTCTCGACATATTGGACGGTGACCGGGCCGGTAAGTGCGCCGGTATAGGCCTCGTCGACCGGCACCGCGACAGCCCGCGCGTCGAGCTCCTTGTACACCGCGACGGCTTTTTGGATTGCGATCGGGTTTTTGACCCCGGGCTTGAGCACGCGGACTTCGCCGAAGGTCGAGCGCGCGCCCGAGCGGCTGAGGTCGAGCGCGACGACCTTCTTGCCGTCCTTGGTGTCGAGGCGGACGTTGGCGATGCCGGCCTTGGCCTCGAGATTGCCGAGGCGAACGATGACCGGGATGGTCACGCCGTAGACCGGGATCAAAGCGAAGCGGATGCCCTTCTGCGGCGCGGCATCGGGCGCGGCAGCCGGAGTCGCGGGGGGAATTGCGCGGAACAGCAAGTGCACACGGTATTCACCGTCGGCGAGGCCCTGCGGCGGGCGGGCGGCGATGCGGATCGACTGCGGCTGGCGCGGGGCGAGGGTGATGCGGCGCGGGGCGTAGACGATCATCTCGCGCGCAGCCTCGTCCTCGGCGGTCGGGGCGGCGACGTCGACCAGCCCGCCGTCGGGGGTCATGCGGCGGAACTCGACCGACAGGCGGTAGGTGGCGGGCTCGTCGCCGATATTGTTGAGGATGATCTCGGCGCCCTTGCGACCGTCGAGCACGATGCGGGTCGGCGCGACCAGTAGGTCGCCGATTCCGCCGGAGGCCGCTGCGGGGGCGAGCGGAGCGGCGAGCGACGCGGCCACGGCACCCGCGACGAGCGCGCCAAGAGCCAGAATTTTCCAGGTTCGGGGCATGACAAACGATCCTCGGTTGCTCCGGAATGGAGCGATCGTCCCGTCATTGCTCCGGAATGGTTTATTTTCGGTCAACCATCCCCGTTGAGCGGACAAAAAGAAGGGGCCGCCAGTCCCGGCGACCCCTTCCCTTCGCGCCGCCCGGGGGCCGCACTATCTGGTCGTCCAGCAATCAATAATCGACGGTCACGTTGAACGTGCCGAGATAGACGCCGTCGGTGGTGGTCGACGCGACGGTGATCGAACCGCCGAGCGAGAAATCGACGCCGGTGTTGCCCGAGTTGGACAGCGCCACGGTGCCGGGGCTATCGACGCTCATCGGCAGCGTCTTGGTGTTGTCGTTCTGATTGACCAGCGTCACGCCCGGAGCGGTGATCGTCACGGTCTGGTTGTTGGTGCCGGTGACGTTGTAGCGGGCGACCTGGTTGGCGCCCGAGCACACGACGTTGGCGTTGGCGCAGCTGAACGCGCCGGCCCGCGAGATGCTGACGACGGCGCCGGCCCACGCGCCCGCGCCGCTCAGCAGAACGGTGCCGAGGTTGAGGTCCTGCACCCAGGTCAGGGTCAGCGGCTTGACGATCCGCGCGGTGGCGGTCGCGTTACGATCCGACGGGCCAACCGGCGCCGCCAGCGCCGGGGTGGCGGTCAGCAGCAGCGCGGCAGCGGCCGCGGTCGTACGAAGAAACTTGGTCATGTTGTCATCCCCACTTGGTCCAAAAATATCAGCGGCTGCTGGACCCGTGGCCCGGTCACCCGAGCGGCCTCATTAACCCAGCTCGCTTACGGCTTTCCTCAAGGGGATGGTTAACAAAACGGTTAGAGTTTCATCCGGATTGGATGGTTATTCAGAGATAGTCGACGGTGATCGGGATGTCGCCGCGATAGTCGCCCTCGGCATCGCCCGACACTTCGAGCCGGCCGCCGAAGCGGAAGGCGAGCGCGCCGGTTTTATCGAGCCGCGGCAGCGGCGGCAGGTCGCTGGCCACCGCTTCGATCACGATGCGGCCGCCGGAAATGGAGAACAGCTCGATGCGTCGCGGGAGGTCGATGCGAATTGCGCGGCCGGGCTCGCCGCGGACGATCGCGGTGCCGACCATCGCGCGGCCGCCGATCGCGCCGATCGTGCCGGAGACAGTGCGCGAACCATCTGGACTCAAGGTCGCGCTGCCCTGGCCGGGGGCGAGCACGACGAGGCGGTCGAAGTCGAGGCTGGTCTCGATCTCGAGCTGAATCGCGTTGGGGGAACCGGGGCCGGCGCGCTCGACCGAGGGTGTCGCGCACAGGCGGCATTGCGCGGCCGCGGGCGCCAGCGGGGCGGCACTCAGGCACAGCATCAGGATGGCATCGCGCACGGTCATGACGGGCGAGCCTAAGGAGCGCAGGCTAAGACAGGGTTAACGGCCGGCTAACCAATCGCCGCGCGGCGCGGCAAGCGCGCACTTGTCGGCGGCCCGGCTTGTTCCTATCGCTGGGCCGAGTGATGGCCCGCACCCCCACCGCCGCCCCCCGCCGACCGTTCGCGACGGCGCTGCAGGTGCTGCTCTACGGCACGCTGTTCGGCCTGCTCGCGCTGATCGTGGCGGTCGCCGTCGCATTCGCCTCGCTGCCTTCGTACGGCGAGTTGGCGAAGCGCTCCGACCTCGGCCAGATGATCCGCGTGCGCTCGTCCAACGGCACCGTGCTGGTGTCGCTCGGCCCGAGCTTCGGCCAGTGGCTGCCGTACGACCGCATCCCGCCGCAGATGCGCGCGGCGATGATCTCGGTCGAGGACAAGCGCTTCCGCAGCCATATCGGGGTCGACCCGATCGGGGTCGCCCGCGCGGTGCGGGTGCGTTTCGCGACCGGCGAATGGCGCCAGGGCGGATCGACCATCACCCAGCAGCTCGCGCGCAACATCTTCCTGACCAACAGCCGGACCTTCGCGCGCAAGGTCAAGGAAGGCGTGCTCGCGCTGGCGCTCGAGCGCAAATTCTCCAAGGACCAGATCCTCGAGCTCTATTTGAACCGGGTCTATTTCGGCGGCGGCGCCTACGGCATCGACGCCGCGTCGCGGCGCTTCTTCGGCCACACCGCCGACCAATTGTCGCTCGGCGAGGCGGCGATCATCGCCGGGCTGGTCAAGGCGCCGTCGAACTATTCGCCGACCGCCGACGCCGAGGCGGCGCGCCAGCGCTCGGGCGTGGTGCTGAAATCGATGGTCGACAACGGCTTCGTCAGCGCCGCCGCGGCGGCCGCGGTCGACCCCGCGCAAATTCGCCTTCAGCCGACCACAAAGCGCAACAGCGTGCGCTATTTCACCGACTGGGCGCTGCCCCAGCTCGATACGCTGATCGACGACACCGGCGAGCCGATCGACGTGTGGACCACGCTCGACGCGCCGATGCAGGCCGCCGCCGACCGCGCGATCGCCGCCAACACCCCCAAGGGCGCGCAGGGAGCATTGGTCGCGATCGACCGCGACGGCGCGGTGCGGGCGATGGTCGGCGGGCGCGATTACGTGTCGTCGATCTACAACCGCGCGACCCAGGCCGAGCGCCAGCCGGGATCGGCGTTCAAGCTGTTCGTCTATCTCGCCGCGCTGGAAAGCGGGATGAAGCCGACCGACACTATTGTCGACGAGCCAGTCACGATCGACGGCTGGCGGCCGCGCAACTCGACCCGCACCAACCTTGGCCCGGTCTCGCTGCGCGAGGCCTTTTCACGCTCGATCAACACCGTTTCGGCCAAGATCGGCGCGCAACTGGGGTTCGGGACGATCGCCGACATGGCGCGGCGGTTCGGCATCAGCGGCAAGATCTCGACCTATCCCTCGATGGTGCTCGGGACCAGCGACGTGCGGCTGATCGACATGACCCGCGCGTTCGCCTCGGTCGGCAACCGCGGGGTGGCGGTGGCGCCCTATGCGATCCGCCGCGTGGTCACCGCCGACGGGCGCCAATTGTACAGCCACGAGCGCGCCGAGGAGCGCGTGCTGGTAGCCCCGTGGGTCGCCGCCGAGATGACCGACTTGCTGCAGTCGGCGGTGCTCACCGGGACCGGCCGCGCGGCGCAGATCGGGCGGCCGGTGGCGGGCAAGACCGGCACCACCAGCTCCAACAAGGACGGCTGGTTCATCGGCTTCTCGAGCGGGCTGACCGCCGGCGTATGGATGGGGCGCGATGACGCGCGCACCGTCGGCGGGCTGCAGGGCGGCACCGCGCCGGCGCGCGCGTTCCACGACTTCATGGTCAGCGCGGTGGCACGGCGCCCGGTCGAGCAGTTCGAGACCTCGGTGCCGATGCCCGACTGGCAATTGGAGCCGGAGGAAGAATTGTTCGGCCTGCCCGCCGAGGACGACCCGCTGGGCCCATTGGTCGACGCCGACGGCAACCCGATCGAGCCCGGCGACCCCGGCTATCCGCAGACCCAGCAGCCGACCATCGGGCGCGGGCCCGACCAGCAATTCCTCGACGAGGCGCTGGGCCCGGGTGGCGAGCGCCCGCCGCCACAACCGCGCCCGGACCAGATGCGCCCGGTGCCGCCCCAGCCGCGGCTCCCGCCGCGCTCAGTCCCCGCGCCCGACCCGCTTGAGCCGCGGCCCGAGACGCCGCAGTAAAGCGCGCGCGGCGGCGACGTCGCCATCGAACAATTGCGCTTCGAGCGCCTTGAACGCCGGGCCGTGGTTGAGGTGGACGAGGTGAGCGACCTCATGCGCGACGACGAACCGGCGCGCCGTCGGCGGGGCGAGGATCAGCCGCCAGCTATAGCGGATGCGCCCGGCCGCCGAGCAGCTGCCCCAGCGCGTGTCGGCGTCCCCCACCCCGACGCCGCGCGCGGAAACCCCGGCGAGCGCGGCGAACTCGGCGGTCTCGCGCGACAGCGTGTCGACCGCGCGGCGGCGGAGGAAGCGCTCGACGCGGCGGGCAAAAGTGTCGGGCGGGCCGCCGCAGCTGAGCACGCCGCCGGCCAGCGACGGCACGCGCGGCGCCGCTTCATCCCACGCCAGCAGCACTTCGGCGCCTTCGATCGGAATCGTGCGCCCGGGCGCGAGCGGCTCGCCCGGCGGCAGCGCGGCGATCTGCGTCGCGACCCACGCCTGCTGCTCGGCGGCCCACGCCAAAGCGCTGCGCCGGCTGGTGCGCAGCGGGCAGGTCAGGCGCAGCACGCCGCGCGCATGATCGACCCGCAGGCGCAGCCGCCGCGCGGTGCGGACGGGGCGAATGTCGACCGGCAGCGGCAGCGCCTCGTGATAGGCCAGCGCTTCAGAGCGGGCGGTCGACGACATGCTCTTCCAGGTCGCCGGCGTCGGCCTCGCTGACCGTCCAGCCGCGCGTCGATTGCCCGGCTTCGTGGACTGTTTCGCGGCTGCCCGAGACCAGATAATGCCAGTCGGGCAACGGCTCGCCCTTGGCGCGCAGGCGGTAGGCGCAGGTGCGCGGCAGCCATTCCAGCGCGCCGAGGTTGCGCGCATCGAGCACGACGCAATCGCTGACCAGTTTCTTGCGGTGGGTGTAATCGGTGCACTGGCCGTTACGCCGGTCGAGCAATTTGCACGCGACGTTGGTGGCGTAGAGCAGGTCCGTATCCTCGTCTTCGAGCTTGTGCAGGCAGCACCGCCCGCAGCCGTCGCACAGCGCTTCCCACTGGCCGCGGTCGAGCTCGGCGAGGGGCTTTTCCCAGAAGGGTTGCTCGAACAGCGGACGATCATTCATGACACGGCCAGCCTTGCGCTGCTAACCGAATGCACGCAAGCGGAAGCGAAACGGGGCACAAAGCGATGAAGCGCGATTGGCTATTGGCGGCGGTGGCACTGGGCCTGGCGACGGGCGCGGCGCCGGCGCACGCCCAGGACACCCCCGACGGCGAGGCGTTCGTCAAGGCGGTGCGCGAGGAGGATGGCGACAAAGCGATCCAATTGCTGCGCGAGAATCCGATCGCGGTAATCAATGCCCGCGACGACAAGGGCGACACCCCGCTGCTGATCGCGATCGCCCGCCGCGACGCGCGCTGGACCGCCTGGCTGCTCAAGGAAAAGGCCGATCCCAACCTCGCCAACCGCGCCGGCGACACGCCGCTGATCGCGGCGGCGCGGATCGGCTATACCGACGCGGTGCAGTGGCTGATGGACCTCGGGGCCAAGATCGAGAAGGCCAACCGGATGGGCGAGACCCCGCTGATCGTCGCGGTGCAGCAGCGCCAGCCGATGGTGGTGCGGCAGCTGCTCGAGCGCGGCGCCAACCCCGACAAGGCCGATTCCGCGGCCGGTTACTCGGCGCGCGACTACGCCAAGCGCGACACCCGCATGCCCGAATTGCTGCGCTTGATCGAAAGCGCCAAAACGCCTGCGGCGACCGCCAAGCTCAAATTCTAGCGGCGCTGAAACCCTAGCTGCCG
Organism: Sphingomonas sp.; assembly: GCF_031426035.1. Lineage (GTDB taxonomy): Bacteria > Pseudomonadota > Alphaproteobacteria > Sphingomonadales > Sphingomonadaceae > Sphingomicrobium. The sequence continues at coordinate 20,459 of NZ_JANPKO010000111.1, forward strand.
AGCCCGAGCGTCGGGTCGATCTGCGCCGACAATCGCCGCGCCGCGCGGCGGGCGAAGCGCAGCAGCTCGGCCTTGCGCCGCGCCGGGGCGAGCGGGCGATGCGCCGCCTCGCGCACGATCGCGGCGTCGTAGCGGTCGGCGACGATCAGCCCGGCGGCCTGGGGCAGGAACCGCTCGCCCTCGCAAATCCGCGCGAGCTCGGCCGGCACCGCCCAGAAGAAGCGGTCGCAATAATCGAGATAGTCGGTCCATTTGCCGTCGCCGACGAGGTCCGCCTTGGCGACCTTGATCTCGACGATGGTCAGGCCGCCGCGGGGGTCGATCGCCATCATGTCGGCGCGGCGGCCGTTGCCGAGCGGCACTTCGCAGATCGCGAACAGGTCCTGGCGGCAGAACAGGCGGGTGACGCCGCGCGCGACTTCACCGGCGATCGGCGGCGCATCGGCGAAGCATTGCGAATCGAGGACGGCGTCCATCCACGATTGATAGAACAAAGCGGGACCGCCCGGAAGCGGCCCCGCCTGTTTCGTTCAATCGCCGCGCGAACTAGCGGTAGAAGATGTGGTTGCCGATCGACGCGACGCGCTTGAGGCGCCACCGCGGCGAGACCCGCTTGGCGTGGAAGAACAAGGCGTTGTCGGCGGCCGAATCCTTGAGGTCCTGGTCGACGATGCGGGCGATCGCGACCGCCGTGGACCATTGCTTGCCGCTGCGCTGCACCGCCGGCCATGAGCGGCCGCGGATGAAGCTGAACTGGCTGCGCTGGAACAGCACGCCGCAGTAAGACGACGGGAAGCGGCCCTTGGAATTGGCGCGGTTGGCGATCACTTCGCCGACCGCCAGCTGGCCGATCAGCGGCTCGCTCTTGGCTTCGAAATAGATCCCGACGGCGAGGCATTCGAGCTCGCGGCTGCCGGGATCGGTGCCGCGCAGCTGGGCGACCATCGCGGCGAGGTCGCCGCTCGGCTTGACGGTTGCAACGGGCGCCGCGGGAGCGGCCGGCTCGACGCCGGGCTCAACCGTGACGGGGGCGAGCGGATCGACCGGCGCCAGCGGGTCGGCCGCCTGCGGCTGGACGTCGGGCAGGATCGGCTGGTGAACCATGTCGGTCGGGATCGAGGCCATGGCGACCATCGGCTCGCTCGCCTCGCCGACCTTGGCGGGAGCGACCGAGCTCGCGCTGATGGCGGCGCAGACAAGCAGAATCGAACGCAAGGATGACAACATTTTTACCGCATATCGTGCGGTGAACCGCCCTATCGGATGAGCCTCACTCCGGCGTTTACCCCCGCCTGGCCCCCGGGTGATCCCCCGTCTCGCGTGGCATTTGCGCCGGCTGTGCCGGTCGGGAAATGCCCCCCGCTCTTGGTGTTGCGCCGGGTTTCGACCGCAAGCGGTGGGGGGTCAACCCGAAACGATCGTTTCAGCGATGAATCGTTCCGGTAGCGGGATGTCCAGTTCAATTAACCAAATATCCGGGTCGAAGCGTGTCCGCCGCGCGAGGAAATCGCGAATTTCAGCGGAACTCGATGATTCGGGCGGGCCCGCGGCGCCCCACGCATAGTTACCGTCGGGGCCGAGCGCGCGCTCGAGGAAGGCGATGTGCTGGCCGCGCGAGGTGACTTGCAGGAGCAGCGCGCCGCGTTCGGGATCGCCTTTCTTGAGGATCGTCGCGAACCCGCCGTCGGCGCCCGCCCGCCGCATCAGCGCCGACGCCTCGATTGCCGCCGCCAGGCGCGGCTCGCTCATGAACCGGCCGCGTAACCGGGCAGGCCCGACAGTGCGATGTGCGAGCGGACGAAGGTGCCGGTGCCGCGCGCGCATTCCTCGCCGTCGGCATCGATGATGCGCGCCTCGGCGATCAGCACGCGGCGCTTGCCGCTGACCCAGCGTCCCTCGGCGCGCACCTCGCCCTCGCGCATCGGGCGGGTGAAGTGGAGGTTGAACGCGGTGGTCAGCAGAAAGCGGTCGCTGACCAGGCTGTTGGCGGCATAGAAAGCGGCGTCGTCGAGCATCTTGAAATAGAGCGTGCCGTGGGCGGCGCCGGCGGCGTGGAAGCTCGCTTCCTCGACGGTGAACACGATCTCCGACCGGCCGGGGCCGACGATTGCCAGCTCGGACGAAAAGCCGCGGTTGATCGGCGCCGAGCGGTACAACGCCTCGAGCCGGCGGAAATGCGCCTCGGCGCCGCTCGGCGGTGGCGGCGTGGCGGGATCAGGCGGCGTCGCGCTCATCGGCCCCCAGCAGCACCGCGACCAGCGCATCGCCGCTGCGCGCGCCGCGCATCTTCTCCAGCGTCGGGGCGTGGCGGATGACCCGGCTGATCGCGGCCAGCGCCTTCAAATGCTCGGCCCCGGCATCGGGCGGCGACAGCAACAGGAACACCAGATCAACCTTGTCGCCGTCGACCGCTTTATAGTCGATCGGCTCGGCCAGCCGCACGAACAGGCCGTAGATGCGGGTCAGGCCCTCGACCTTGCCATGGGGGATCGCGACGCCCTGCCCGAACCCGGTCGAGCCGAGCCGCTCGCGCTCGATCACGCTGGCAAGGATCGGCGCCGGATCGAGCCCCAGCCGCTGCGCCGCGAGCTGCACCGCCTGCTGCAGCAGCACGCGCTTGTTGCCGGCCGGAAGCGCGGTCTTGATCGCGTCGAAATCGATGAATTCGGAAAGCTGCATTGGGTACGCACTCTCAACGGCCGGCGCGGGCATGACTGCGCTCGCGGCCGGGACGGGAAAAAGAGAAAGAATGGTCAGCGGCCGTGCGGCTCGACCCAGCCGATATTACCGTCCTCGCGGCGGTAGATCATGTTGAACGCGCCGGTCGCCGAATTGCGGAACATCAACGCGCCGGTGTTGCGCAGGTCCATCAGCATGACCGCGTCGGACACCGTCGAATCGGGAATGTCGACGCGCGTCTCGGCGACGATCACCGGGCTTGCCGCGGAGTCGCTGTCGCTGGCGTCCGCGGGCGGCGCGAACACGGTATAGCCGGCGTTCTCGACGAACGGCACCGACTCCTCGTTCTTCCGCTCCTTCAAGCGCTTGGTGTAGCGGCGCAGCTGGGTCTCGATGCGGTCGGCGGCGCCATTGAAGGCGAGCAACGCCTCGCCCGCGCGGTGGTGCGCTTTCAAGACCATGCCCTGCGCCACCGGGGCCACGATGTCGCACGTGAAGTCGTTGTGCGGACCGCGCCCGAAGGTGACGTTGGCGGCGACCGCGCGCGCAAAGAATTTGCCGGTGATCGCCTCGATCCGCGCGGTGGCATGCTCGCGCAGCGATTCCCCGGTGTCGACCTGATGGCCCGCGACCCGAACGTCCACTTGGCGCTCCTCTCCAACTAATTGGTGGCGCGCTTAGGGCCGCGCCTTCGCCCGCGTCAACTGGCCGGGGCGAAGCGTGCCCAAAGCGGATTGGCCAACCGTGCGATAAACGCGCGGTGCCGTTCGAGCTCGTCGTTTGCCGCGAAGTGCGGGCGCGCGACACGCGGCTCGCGCGCGATCACCGCGGCGCCGCCGGCATGGACCGGAACGGTGTCGGTATCGGCGACCAGGCCGAGCCCGATCTGGCGGCCGCCGGTCAATTCGACATAGACCTGCGCGAGCAATTGCGCGTCGAGCAAGGCGCCGTGCTTGACGCGCTGCGAGCGGTCGACGCCGAACCGCGTGCACAAAGCGTCGAGGCTGTGCTTGGCGCCGGGGTGGCGGCCTCGCGCCAGGACCAAGGTGCAGATCATCCGGCTGGTGCACACCGGCGGGCGGGCGCACAGCCCGAGCTCGTGGTTGAGGAAGCCGAAATCGAAGCTGGCGTTGTGCGCGACCAAAGGCGAATCGCCGATGAACTCGAGGATGTCGTCGGCCAGCTCGGTGAACCGCGGCTTCGAGGCGAGGAACACATTGCTGAGGCCGTGGACTGCCTCGGCCTCGCTCGGCATCGGCCGCTCGGGATTGAAGTAAGCATGGAAATGGCGGCCGGTCTCGACCCGGTTGAACATTTCGACGCAGCCGATCTCGACCATGCGGTCGCCGCCGGCGGGGCTCAGGCCCGTGGTCTCGGTATCGAAGATGATCTCCCGCACGCTTTCCCTATCCACCCGCGCCAAGGCCGAGACAAGCGAGAATATGCGTCACCTGGGCTTCGGTCTCGGCCAGGCTGCCTGTGGTCTCGATCACGAAATCGGCGCGCGCGCGTTTTTCGGCGTCGGGCAATTGGCGCTCGAGAATCGCGTCGAGTTTTTTCGCGGTCATGCCGGGCCGCGCGAGCACGCGCTTACGCTGCACCTCGGCGGGGGCGGAGACGACGATGACATGATCGAACGCCGCCGCGCCGCCGGTCTCGAACAGCAAGGGAATATCGAACAGCAGGGCCGGTGCGTCGCCGTGGGCGAGGATGAAGCGGGTGCGCTCGTGGTGCACCGCGGGGTGGACGATCGCTTCCAGCGCGGCGAGTTTTTCCGGGTCGCCGAGCACCGCCGCTGCGAGCGCCTCGCGGTCGACCGCGCCATCCTTGGTGGTGGCGGGAAAGCGGCGCTCGATGCGCTCGACCAGGGGGCCGCCGGGGCCCTGCAGCTGGCGCACCACGGCGTCGGCGTCGAACACCGGAATCCCCGCCTTTGCGAACATCCCGGCGACAGTCGATTTGCCCATGCCGATCGAGCCGGTCAGCGCCAATATGATCATGGCTTGAGCCTGTGGCGCAATTCGGCGTCCTTGTCGCGCGGCGCGTCTTTTTCGAACAGCAGTTTGAAGCTTTCCGCGGCCTGCTCGATGAGCATGTCGACCCCGCCCACCGTCTTCATGCCGCGCGCGGCCGCGCGGGTGATCAGCGCGGTGGGATCGGGCGAGGTGACGAAATCATAGACCCAGCCGGTGGCCGGCATGGCGTCGATCGACAGGGTGAAGGGCGGCTGGCCGGTCATCCCGAGCGGGGTGGCGTTGATCAGCCCGGCGCATTCGAGTGGCAGATCGAAATCGCGCGGCTCCTCGCCGAGCTTGAACTGCACCGCGAGCTTGTACGCCTCGCCGAGGTTGCGCGACTGGATGCGGACGTCGGTCAGCCCGAGCAGATGCAGCCCCATCAACGCCGCGCGCGCCGCGCCGCCGCTGCCAAGTAAAACAATGCTGTCCATCCGCGCGCCGGCCTTGGCGAGGCGTTCGACGAGCAAGGCGACGGCGCCGACATCGGTGTTGCCGGCAACGATCTTGCCGGCGCGGGGGACGAGCAAATTGGCGGCGCCGATGCCGATCACGCGGTCGCTGTCGTCGTCTGCGAGCATCGCCGCGTCGAGCTTGAGCGGCATGGTTATGTTGGAGCCGCGCCATAGCGGATCGCCGCGCTTTTTGACGAGGTATGCGGGGAATTCGACGCGGGTGACGCGGCGGCGGCGATAGTCGGCGGCGATGCCGAGCGCTTCGAGCCAGAAGCCGTGGATCGCCGGCGACAGGCTGTGCTCGACGGGGTCGCCGATGACTTCGGCATAGGGACGGCCGGGTGCCGTCATGACGGCAGCACGCCGCGTTCCCTGAGCGCGCCGAGCAAGGGCAGCAACGGCATGCCGAGGATGGTGAAGTGGCTGCCCTCGACGGAGCTGAACAAGGTGACGCCGCGGCCTTCCATGCGGAACACCCCGACGCAGCCCGCAACCGCCGGCCATTCGGCGTCGAGGTAGGCGGCGATGAACTCATCGCTGAGGATGCGCAGATGCAGTGTCGCCGAATCGCTGACCGACCAGTCGATCTCGCCATCGCAGGCAAGCGCCACCGCGCTGGTCAGCGTCATCGGCTTGCCCGAAAAGAAGCGCAGGTGCTCGGCCGCTTCCGCGCAGCTCGCGGGCTTGTCGAACGTCCGTCCATCGACGGTAACGACGCTGTCGC
>NZ_JANPKO010000112.1:0-9926 GCF_031426035.1 Sphingomonas sp.
GACGCCCTGCGCCTCGGCGACGCCGCGACCATTTTCGCCGATGAAGCCCATCGAATGGGCCTCGTCGACCAGTACCATCGCGCCATTGGCCTTGGCCACCGCGACCATTTCCTTCAATGGCGCGATGTCGCCGAGCATCGAATAGACGCCCTCGAGGATGACCAGTTTGCCGGCGCCCTCGGGGATGCGCTTCAGGCGCTTTTCCATCGATTCGACGTCGTTGTGGCGGAACGGCACGATCTGGGCGTTGCCGAGCGCGCAGCCGTCGTAGATCGAGGCATGGCTGTCGATGTCGAGGATGATGTAGTCATCCTTGCCGGCGATGGTCGAGATGATCCCGAGATTGGCCTGGTAGCCGGTCGAGAAGACCATCGCGTGGTCCATCCCGTAGAAGTCCTTGAGCGCTTCCTCGCACGCGCGGTGGCCGGCGTAGGTGCCGTTGAGGACGCGGCTGCCGGTGGTGCCCGAGCCGAACTCGTCGAGCGCCTGCTTGCCCGCGGCGATGACCTCGGGGTCGAAGGTCATGCCCATGTAATTGTAGGTGCCGAGCAGGATCGTGCGCTTGCCGTTGCAGATTGCCACGGTCGGCGATTCGACGCTCTCCATGACCAGGTTGAAAGGGTCGGCGAGGCCGTCGGCGAGCATCGCCGTGCGCTGCTCGATGAGCGGGTCGAACTTCGAAAAGAGGTCGGTCACGCCCCCGCGCTCAATTTCTCGACGGTGTCGACGAGCTGGCCGACAGTCTCGATCTCGGCCTGGGTGTTCATGGTGATCATGACGTCGAACTCGTCCTCGATCTCGGCGACGAAATCGAGCACGGTGAGGCTGTCCCACTCGAGGTCCTGGGCGAAGCGGGTGGCCTCGGTGACGGCAACCCCCTTCTTGTTGAAGCGCTCGATCAGCGCGGTGACGCGCGCGTAGGTTTGCGGTCGGTCGGTCATGGCGGCCCGTCTAGTGGTGGGGCGGCTGTTTCGCAACGCAATGGGGCGCGATTAGGGCGGGCTAGAGCCACTTGTGCGCGCGGTACCAGGCGGCGGTGGCGGCGAGGCCGGTGGGGGTGGGGATTTGCGGGCGCCATAGTTCGGCTGGGACGGCGCGGGCGGGGTCGGCGACCCAGTCGGGATGGGCGAAGTAAGCGGCGCGGTCGGCGGTCAGCTTGGCGTTGCCGCGGCGGAGCAATTGGTCGGCACTGGCGGCGGCGCGCATTACGACGCTGGGGACGGGCACTACGAGCGGCTTGCGGCCGACCGCTTCGCCCAGCGCGAGCGCGAAGTCGCGGTGGGTCCAGCCGCCGGCGCGGCCGTCGTCGGGCTCGACCAGCAAGCCCGTAGGCGCGGCGGGATCGGCCAGCGCGAGCAGCAAAGCGGCGAGATCATCGACGTGGATGACCGAAATGCGGCCCGCCGGGGGGAGCAAAGCGAGGCCGAGGTTGGCGAGGCGGAACAGCTCGAGCGTCTCCTTGTCGCCGGGGCCGTAGACCGCGGGCGGGCGGACGATCGCGTGGCGCAGGCCCGACGCTTCGACCAGCGCCTCCGATCTGGCCTTGGACGCGCCGTACAGCGACACGCCGGGCTCGCGCGCGGCGAGCGAGGAGACATGGACGAAACGCTTGGCGCCGCCGGCGCGCGCGGCATCGAGCATGGCGGCGGTGCCGGTCACGTTGCAGGCGTCGAACGCGGCGGCGCTGCGGCCGTTGATCAGCCCGGCGATGTGGATCACCGCGTCGGCGCCGTCGGCGAGGCGGGCCAGCGCGGCGGTGTCCTCGAGCGAGCCGTCGACCCAGATTACCCGTTCCCGCGGGGGCATCGCGCGGCGGGTCAGCGCGCGGACTTCGTGCCCGGCGGCGAGCGCGGCATCGAGCAGCCGCGCGCCGACGAACCCGGTGCCGCCGGTGACGCCGAGAATCAAAGCGGGGACCACGGCCGTTCGTCGGCCGGCGCGTCGGGGGCACGCTCAGGCTGCGCCTCGCCAAGCCGCTCGACGATCAGGTCGAGCAGCGCCTCGACGCCTTGGCCGGTCGGCGCCGAGATCGCCATCGGCTGGACCCCGCCGACCTTCTCGACCGCCTTGGCCGCCTTGGCCATCGCCTTGGCGTCGATCAGATCGGCGCGGCTCAAGGCGATCACCTCGGGCTTATCCTCGAGCCCGGCGCCATAGGCTTCGAGCTCGCCGCGCACGATGCGCCATGCCTCGGCCGCATCGGGGGCGGAGGCGTCGACCAGGTGCAGCAGCAGCCGGCAGCGCTCGACATGGCCCAAGAAGCGGTCGCCGATGCCGGCGCCTTCGGCGGCGCCCTCGATCAGCCCGGGGATGTCGGCGAGGACGAACTCGCGGCCCTTGTGGCGCACCACGCCCAATTGCGGGCGCAGCGTGGTGAAGGGGTAGTCGCCGACCTTGGCGGCGGCGTTGGTGGTGGCGTTGAGGAAGGTCGACTTGCCCGCGTTGGGCAGCCCGACGAGGCCGACGTCGGCGAGCAATTTCAACCGCAGCCACACCCATTGTTCCTCGCCCGGCCAGCCGAGGCCGTGCTGGCGCGGGGCGCGGTTGGTCGAGGTCTTGTAGCTGGCATTGCCGCGCCCGCCGTCGCCGCCCTTCAAGAAGGTGATGCGCTGGCCGACCTCGGTCAAATCGGCGAGCACGCTGCGGTCGTCGTCGTCGGACAAGATCTGGGTGCCGACCGGGACCTTGATGACGAGGTCGTCGCCGCCCGCCCCGGTGCGGTTGGAGCCCGCGCCGCCCTTGCCGCGGGGGGCGCGGAAGTGCTGGGTGTAGCGGAAGTCGATGAGGGTGTTGAGGCCGGCCACCGCTTCGAAGATGACGTCGCCGCCCTTGCCGCCGTCGCCGCCGTCGGGACCGCCATATTCGATATACTTCTCGCGGCGGAAGCCGACCGCGCCGGGGCCGCCGGCGCCCGAGCGGATGAAGATCTTGGCCTGGTCGAGGAAATGCATGGCGGGCCTTTAGGGGAACGGCGCGCGGATTGCCAAAGCGGCCGCTTCGGCAGTGACTCAATTTGAATTATCCGGCCAACCTAACGCATCCAGCCTTTGCTTCCTGTATGCTTGGCGTAAAGCATGGAGGCCTTGTGGCATTACGAAAATTTGAATTAGCGGCATTTCTGCTAGTTGCCGGGGTCTCCCTGAGCCTGGTGCTGAACAGCTTGATCCCGGGCATGGTCCTGTTCTCTCTCGCTGGTGGGGTTGCCCTCTGGAAATATTGGGCAAGAAGCCGTCGCGATGCCTAATTGCCGCGGCGAAAATTGACGCGCTGGCACTACCGCCCAGACCGCTCGACCCGTTAAATGCCGCGCAAATAGATTTGAGAATCTACGGGCGGTTGAAATGCCGCTCGCTGGCCGCCGAGGGCGGTGTCGAGGGGATCATCCGCGGCGGTTCGAGCGCCTCGCCGACGATTTGCTCAAGCGCGGGCACGGTTCGGCGCGGGTCGAGAAGATCCTCGGCAACAATTTCGCGCGGCTGTTCGGCGAGGTGTGGGGCTGAGGACTTTGGACGCGATTGGTGGTAAGCAGACCCGATGAATCATCAACCCAACGCCTTCGAACCGCTCGATCCGGACGCCGAGAAGGAAGCCGACCGGCGGGCCGAGGACGATATTCGCGCGGGTCGCGTCGTCCCGCACGAGGTCGTGATGCAATGGCTGCGCGACCGCATTGCCGGCAAGCCAACCCGCCGGCCGCGCGCCGACGGCTAAACTGGCCAAGGTTTTCTGGTCCCACCAGGCGATCGACAACCTTGATCACATCAGCATTTATATCGGGGCATTCAATTCCGCTGCGGCGGAGCGCCCGGTGGAACGGCTTGGCGACTTGGGCGAAAGCCTCAAGGATTTCCCGCTGCGAGGCCGAAATGCAGGCGACGGTTTAAGAGAGCTGAGCGTCGTTTGGCCCTACATCCTGCGCTATCGTGTCGATCGCGATCGGGTCACCATCCTGCGCATTCGCCACGGCGCTCAGGATGAGGACGACGGATTGGCCGCCCCATGATGCGCCTCCAGCCGGCGGCGCAAGGTGTCGGCGGCGAGCTGGCGGGCGGCGTCGCGGTCGAGGCCGAGGGCCTCGGTGATCGGCGCGCCGAGCAAAGAGTCGCCGAGCGCCGCGAGGACCAGGTTGAGGGTGGTTTCGGGGACGCCGTGCTGCTCGTGCTCGACGGTCAATTGATCGACCAGGGCGCGGATCTCGGTGAGGATCGGGTCGAGCGCGTCGCGGTTCCCGGACAGGATCATCCACGCGGCAAGCGCGCCGGCGCCTTCCTGGCCGAATGCCTCGAAGGTGCGGTCGACGATCTCGCGCGCGTCGGCCTCGCCGCGCCGCGCGCGCTCGACGGTCTCGCCGATGCGGCGGGTGACCGCGGCGGCGATGGTCCGCGCGAGCTCGGCCTGGAGCCCCGCCGCCGAGCCGAAATGGTGGAGCAAATTGGCATGGGTGCGGCCGATCCGCGCCGCGACCGCTTTCAAGGTCACCGCCTGCGGGCCTTCGGCGATCAGGAGCGCCCGCGCCGCTTCCAATGCGGCGAAGCGGCTTTCTTCCTGGGTCAGGCGCTTGCGGACTATTGACATCAGTGTAAGTTAAATCCAGTCTGTGTGCATGACGACTCACCTTGCCACGGCGCCGACCCCGGCCGACCTCACCATCAACCCGCGCGACCGCCGCTTCGGGCGCGATTCCGCCCCGGCGCGTCTGTGGCACGGCGGCGGCCACGCCGCGACCGCAATCTACAACGCGCTGTCGGCGACCTTCCCCACCGGCGAGGCGTTTTTCGTCGACAGCGTGCGCGCGTTTCGCGACGGCGCCCCGCCCAAACTGGCGGAAGAGATCAAGGCGTTCACCACGCAGGAGGTGATCCACAGCCGCGAGCATTTGGCGTTCAACCGCCGCGCAGCCGACGCCGGATACGATTTGACCAAGCTCCAGCAGCGGGTCGACGAGCGGTTGGCGATGACCAAGTCCAAGCCGCCGATCGTCAGCCTCGCGGCGACCATGGCGCTCGAGCATTTCACCGCGATCCTCGCCCACGAGCTGCTCGCCGACCCGCGCCATCTGGCCCAGGGCGAGGCCGAGACCGCGGCGCTTTGGCGGTGGCACGCGTGCGAAGAAATCGAGCACAAGGGGGTCGCCTACGACACCTGGCTCCACGCCACCCGCGACTGGCCGCGCGCCAAACGCTGGAAGGTCAAGGCCAAGGTGATGCTGTTCATCACCCGCAACTTCGTCGTCGACCGCACCGCCGGCGCGCTCGAGCTGATGCGCCAGGACGGGGTGACCGGGGTCAGGGCGTGGGCCAGCCTGCTGTGGTATCTGTGGATCCGCCCCGGGATGTTCCGCAAGATAGCGGGCGCGTGGGCGAGCTTCTTCAGCCCGAGCTTCCATCCGTGGAACGAGGACGACCGCCATTTGCTGCGCGCGTATGACGAGAGCGTGGTGGCGATGCCGCAGCCGGCCAAGAAGGTGCGCCGCGCGGCGTAGTTCAGGCCGCCAGCGACTCCTCGACTTTCTCAGCGTCCGCCAGTTCCAGCCGCAGCAGGCGCGCCTGGGCTTCGGCGCCGCGCGCGCAGCTGTAGCGCGGGGCGGTGATGCCGTTGGGGACGAAGCCGAGCTTTTCCAGCACGCGCCCCGAGGCGGGATTGTCGAGGAAGTGCGAGCCCTCGAGCCGCGCCAGCCCGAGCGTGCGGGCGATCTCGATCAGCGCCGCGCACGCCTCGGTGGCGAAGCCGCGGCCCCAGTGGGCGCGCGCGATCCAATAGCCCAATTCGACATGGCCCGACGGGCGGCGGCCGAGCCCGCACGCGCCGACCAGCCGCGGCGCATCCGAAGTGCGCTCGAACAGCAACAGCGAGGGCAGCACCGGATCGCGCGGGGCGGCGAGGAACGCCTCGGCGTCGCGCTGGCCATAGGGCCACGGCGCGGTGGCGAGGTTGCGCACGATGGTCTCGTCGGCAATCGCCGCGGCCAGCGCGGCAGCGTCCTGGGCCCAGCCCGGTCTCAACAGCAGTCTCTTCGTGCGCGCGAACATCGGTCCTACTCCTCCCCGCGGCCCGCCTAGCGCCGGCCGGTGACAGTTTCGGGAGAAGACACAAAAAAGGGAGGAGAGGGGGCTTCCCTCTTCTCCCTTGGTTTCGATCTCTGGTGAGATGTCGCCCGGGCCGCCCCCTCGTGGGAACGGCGCCGTTATCGACCGTTCCTATGCTTGTCCTTCGGCCGGCATAATATGCACATATTTGCGGCCCAGCTTGCCGTCACGGAAGGTGACGGTGCCGTCGGTCAGCGCGAACAAGGTATGATCCTTGCCGATGCCGACATTGTCGCCCGGGTGCCACTTGGTGCCGCGCTGACGCACGATGATGTTGCCGGCGCGCGCCGCCTGGCTGCCGAACAGCTTGACGCCGAGCCGCTTCGATTCGCTGTCGCGCCCGTTGCGCGAGGAGCCGCCTGCTTTTTTATGTGCCATCGTTACTTCTTCTTGGTCTTGGCAGCCGCTTTCGGAGCGGCCTTCTTGGCGGGCGCCTTAGCAGGTGCAGCATTCTTTGTCGACGCCGCAGGCTTGGCTTCGGCCTTGGCAGCGGGCTTCTTGGCCGGCGCGGCCGCCTTCGGAGCGGCCTCGGCCTTGGGTTTCTCGGCCGGAGCGGCCTTGGGCTCGGCCTTCTCAGCCTTCGGAGCGGCTTTCTTCTCAGCCTTGTGATCGCCGATCGCGGTGATGCGCAGGATCGTGTGCTGCTGGCGATGGCCCTTCTTGCGGCGGTAATTGTGGCGGCGGCGCTTCTTGAACACCGTCACCTTGTCGGCCTTGGCCTGGGCGACGATCTCGGCGGCGACGGTCAGGCCGCTGGTGCTCTTGAGGTCGGCGCCGTCGCCGGCGAGCAGGATATCGCCCAGCGTGACCTTGTCACCGGCCTCGCCGTCGATCTTCTCGACCACGATCTTGTCTCCGGGGGCGACGCGATATTGCTTGCCGCCCGTGCGCACGACTGCGAACATTGGCTCTTCTCTTTTCAAGTCCGGGTCCGCGCGAGACCGGGCCGAACGCCCGCCGCGCGAAAGCGAGCCGCCTAAGCGGGCGGCCCCAACCTGTCAACCGCGGGGGAGTGAGAAGGGGCCCCTCCACCATCCGCTGCGCGGACGGTCCCCCTCCCCTCCAAATGGCGGGGAGGATCTAGTGGCGGTGGTGGGGGCGGAGCTGGTAGCGGCCGGCGGCGAAGCGCTCGAACAGATTGTCGATCGCGGGATGGTCGACCGGCTCGTCGCTGTCGTCGGGGACCAGATTCTGCTGGCTGACGTAGGCGACGTAGCTCGACTCGGCGTTCTCCGCGAGCAGGTGGTAGAACGGTTGGTCCTTGGCCGGGCGCATCGCCTCGGGGATCGAATCATACCATTCGTCGCTGTTGGCGAACTCCGGGTCGACGTCGAAAATGACCCCGCGGAAGTCGAGCAGGCGATGGCGCACGACCTCGCCGATCGAAAACCGCGCGAGCGGCATGGTGGGGAAGGCGGCGGGCATGGGGGGCAAACGTTCAACTGTCGACATGGCTGCAATCTGGGGCCGGGGACGAGGCTAGGCAAGCACCGGCGGGCTTGCTAGAGGCGCCGACCGACCGGCGGCCGGCATTAGCCCCGCCATGCGCACCCTCGCGGAGAGGTGGCTGAGTGGTCGAAAGCACCGCACTCGAAATGCGGCGTGGGTGCAAGCCTACCGTGGGTTCGAATCCCACCCTCTCCGCCACGCGCGGCGGACTGGCCAAGCGGCCGGCCGCGCTTTACACTCCGCGCTCGAGACGATGAAGCGAGGCGGGGTCCGATGAGCGTCCTCAAAGTGATTGCGGGCGTGCTGCTGGCGACCGCCGGAGGGAGTACTTGCGCGATGAACAGCGCGTCGACCACCCAGCTGGGCTGCACCGTAAGCGGCGGCGAACTTTTGCCGCCGGAGACCGGCGGCGCCGATGCGCTGTGCGACGCCATCCGCGCCGCTGCGCAGGAAGCAGGCGCCGCCACCGCCGGTGCCAGGGTCGAGGTGCGGGTGATCAACGCCTACGGGGCGGCGGCGACGGTGACCGCGCCCGACGGCCGCACCTTCCCCCCGATCGAAGTGTCGATATCCGACCGGCCGCTCAATCGCGGGACGATTGGCATGCTGGCCAGGGAAATTGCACGGCGGCTCGCGCAGCCCCGCTAAATTTCGATTAACAATCGTCCGCAAAAGTGCTTCAATCGTCGTGCATTCCAGACGAGTCGCCGCGGCACGGAGTGATCGCGGCAGGCGGGGGGTCTGGACGGTTCGGGGGGACTTCACATGCCGGATATTCCAGGGGATACGACGACCACTGCGACAATCAGCGTCGGCGGGACGCTCAGCGACAACATTGAAGTGGCGGGCGATCACGACTGGATCCGCATCGATCTTACGGCCGGCCAGTCAATCGTAATCACGCTGAATGGCGATACCCTTAGTGATCCCTACCTGCGGCTGCTGAATTCGTCGGGTACGCAACTCGCCGTCAATGACGATTACGGCGGGACCCTGGACTCGCGGATCAGTTTCACGGCGACGACGACCGGAACCTACTACATCGACGCGTCGGCGTTCGGTACTGCCACCGGCACATACGAACTGGCTGTCACATCTCCGCCCGTGTACACCAACGACCAGATCGGCACGCAACTCACCGGCGGGTATTGGACTTGGAGCGGGTCAGGCCCGCGGGAGTTCGCGGTGGCTCCCGGCGGAGCGCTGAGCGTCAACCTGACGCTGCTCACCGCGGAGGGTCAGTTCTTCGCCCGTGCGGCGCTGGCGATGTGGAGCGACGCGCTCGGCATCACCTTCAACGAGGTGTTAAGCGGCGGGCAGATCACGTTCGACGACAATGACAGCGGTGCCTACGCTTCGTCGGTTCATACCGGCGGCATTATCACGTCTTCGCACGTCAACATCCATACCAGCTGGTATGCCGGCGACGAGGGTAGCCTCGATAACTATTCGTTCCAGACCTACATCCACGAGATCGGCCACGCGCTCGGGCTTGGCCACGGCGGCAATTACAACGGGTCGGCGGTTTATACGACCGACGCGCACTATCAGAACGACAGCTGGGCGACGACCATCATGTCGTATTTCGACCAGACCGAAAATACCTATTTCGCCGGCCAGGGGTTCACCTTCAACTACATCGGCACACCGCAAGTCGCCGACCTGATTGCGGCCCACTCGATGTACGGGACGCCGACCACCACCCGCACCGGCCACACCACCTACGGTTTCGGTTCGACCGCCGGGCGCGATGTGTTCAACGCCGCGCTCTATCCGAACATCGCCTACACCATCATCGACAACGGCGGCATCGATACGCTTAATTATTCGGGGTTCGCGACCAACCAGCGCATTAATCTCAATTCCGAAACCTTTTCCAACATCGGCAGCGGCGTCGGCAACGTCAACATTGCCCGCGGCACCGTCATCGAGAACGCGCTCGGCGGCAGCGGCAACGACACCATGCTCGGCAATGCAGTCGCCAACGTGTTGAACGGCGGCGCCGGGAACGACAACCTGCAAGGCAACAACGGCAACGACACGCTGATCGGCGGGATCGGCGCCGACGCGATGTACGGCGGCAACGGCGCCGACATCTATTACGCCGACAATGCCGGCGACCGCGCCTACGAATCGGCGGTGCTTGGGATCGACCGCGTGTTCAGCTCGGTGACCTTCGCGCTCGGCGTCAACGTCGAGGACCTGACCTTGACCGGGACCGCCACCATCAACGGCTTCGGCAACACCCTCAACAACGTGATGGTCGGCAACAGCGGCAACAACGTCCTCAACGGCAGCCTCGGCGCGGACACCATGAGCGGCGGCAGCGGCAACGACACTTATTATGTCGACAATGTCGGCGACCGCGCGATCGAGGCCAGCGCGGCGGGC
>NZ_JANPKO010000113.1:0-1858 GCF_031426035.1 Sphingomonas sp.
ACGGACACGAGGCTCAAGACTGTGCCTTGCGTGATCCGCTTGAGCCAGGCGCGATCCTGGAGATCTTCGGGCTTAAAAACCGTATCCGGAAGCTCGGCAGCGGCCGGAATCGGGCTCAGCCTCCACCAGTAACGGCCCCAATGGATGGAGCCGTTCAAAAGCTGGGCGTCTGGAACGAGCTCATTGACCCCGATCGCGAGCGTCCTTCGATAACGATTGGGCCCCTTGATGCGAACGCCAGCCACCAAGCGGGAACCGCGAGGGGCGTGACCTTGTGCAGTAAGATGTCGGCGAGATTCGCGGTGCCGCTCAGCTGCGGCATGCCGCGCAGTAGGGTCGCGTCGATGATCCCGACCAGCAGGATTGCCAGCGTGAGGCCGCCGATCCACGCTGCGGATACCGTGCGGCCCAGCGCGATTGCACTCATCGTGACCGCGACCAGCAAATTGGTCAGGATGGTGAAGAAGCGCAGCAGGATCCACAAAGTCTCGCCGACCGAATAGCCCGCCGAATGGGTCGCCGAATATTGCGCGGCGAGCCCGGCCCAGGCGATGAGTGCGATGAGGGCGGCGGCCAGTCTCATCCAAACATCAATGCCCACCAGCATAGGATCAGCCCGGCCAGCGCAACCCCGAAAATCAGCGTGCGCAGCTTGGGTACGCCCGCGGCGTAGAGCGGGAGATAGACCAGTCGGCCGAGGAAATAGAGGCTGGCGCCGACCTCGGTCTTCCAGCCGAGCCGGTCGAGATATGCGGCGCCGAGCAGTGCGGCGATGAACAGGGGCAGCGTTTCGAAGAGATTGGCCTGCGCGCGGAGCAGGCGGCCGGCAAGCGGGTTGAGCGGCGGCATTTTCTCGTCGCGTGCACCCATGTTCCAGTCGCGGCCATATTGCTTGGTGCGGACGCTTCCCGCCCACAGGATGTTGGCGAGCGCGAGCGCGAGGGTCGCGCCGAGCATGATGAATTCGAGTTTCATGTTCGCATCCTATCCGTCGAGTCCCGCGAACAGCCGCCGTTCCGGTCCCGGCAAGCCGATCCAATAGGCCAGCTCGCTCAAGTCCTCGACGCGCCAGGCGCACAGGTCGGCGGCCTTGCCGGCCGCCACCGTGCCGATCTCGTGGGCGAGCCCGAGCGCGCGGGCGGCGTTGACGGTCATGCCGGTCAGCGCTTCCTCGGGCGTCAAGCCGAACAAAGTGCAGGCCATGTTCATCGCCAATTGCGGGTTGAGCAGGGGCGAAGTTCCGGGGTTGCAGTCGGTGGCGATGGCGATCGGCACTCCGGCATCGCGCAGCATCTGGACCGGCGGCTTCTTCTTTTCGTTGAGCGCATAATAAGCGCCGGGGAGGAGCACCGCGACCGTGCCGGCGGCGGCCATCGCCTTTGCGCCCGCAGCATCGAGATGCTCGAGATGGTCGGCGCTGAGCGCCTTGTAGCGCGCGGCGAGGGCGGCACCGTCCTGGTTGGAGAGTTGCTCGGCGTGCAGGCGGACGGGGAGGCCATGCGCGCGGGCGGCGGTGAACACGCGTTCCACTTCGGCCGGGGTGAAAGCGATGGTCTCGCAGAAAGCGTCGACCGAGGTCGCGAGGCCGGCCTTGGCCACGGCGGGAATCATCTCCTCGCAGATCATGCGAAGATAAGCGTCGCGCGCCTCGCCCTCTTTCGCCTCGGGCGGAAGGGCGTGGGCGGCGAGCAAAGTGGGGACGATGCGGACCGGCTGGTCGCGGCCGATCGCGGCAGCGGTGTTGAGCAGGCGGATCTCGGCGGCGGTATCGAGACCGTAGCCCGACTTGATTTCCACGGTCGTCACCCCGCCGGCCATCAGCGCATGAAGGCGACGGCGCGACTGGTCGCGGAGCTGG
>NZ_JANPKO010000114.1:0-16822 GCF_031426035.1 Sphingomonas sp.
CCGCGGACGTGGAAATCCTCGAGCACGCTCTCGAGCAGCCGCGCGTTGCGCTCGAGCCCGGCGCGGTCGATCTGGGCGCGGCCCTTGTCCGGCTTGGGCGCCAGCAAATCGATCGTCGGCAGCGCATAATTGTCGCCCAGCGCGAGGCTCGGCTGCGAGGCATTGCGCCGCGCGCCGCCTTTGCCCGCCGGCGCGACCCCGCGCGCCGGCTCGGTCACTGCCACCGCCGGGCGCGAGCGCGGCGGGGTCGCGCTGGTGCGGTCCTCGCGCAATTCGGTCGCGCGCGGCGATGCCTGCTTGTCGCGCGGCGACGGGCGCACCAGCCCCGACGCCCACTGCCGCTCGTCCGGCCGCAGCCCGATTGCGATCAGCCCCAGCGCCAATCCGCCGAGCGCGAACAGCAACAGCAGTGCGAGCCGCAGCGGCCCCTCGACCGCCGGGTTATTGATCAGCCCGATCGCGGCATCGACCCCGTTGCTCGCGCCCAATCCAAGCGCGCCGCCCCAGCCGCTCGGCAGACCGGGCACCGCCGCGCCGCTGGCGAGGCTCAGCGCGATCCCGATCAACACCGCGCCGATCGCCGCGACCAGCAAGGCGCGGCCGACGCGCCCGGCCGGCTCGAGCCGCATCAGCCGCACCCCGGCCAGCGCCACCACCGGCACCAGCAGCGCCGCGCCGATCCCGAACAGCAGCAGCAGCAGGTCGCTGGCATAGGCGCCCGGCGCGCCGATCCAGTTAGTCGGCGGCCCCGCCGCGGCGGTTGAAAAGCTCGGATCGGTGCCGCTGTGGGTGACCAGCGCGACCCCCGTGGCGACGCTCAAGCCGATCAGCACCGCCCCCCAGCAGCGCATCGCGAAGCGCGCCAGCGACCCACGCAGCGCATCGCGCCAGTCGGGCCCCAGCTCGCGCTTCCGTCCCCGCGCCGCAGCGGTCGCCATGCTCCTGTCCCCACTCGAATAACCGGTGCGCAGAATGCCTTGCCCCGGACTCCCCGGTCAAGCGACCATCTCGGGTGCCGTCATTGCGACCCCGGCGAATGCCGGGGGCGGCAATCCAGAATCATTTCACACGAAGGCACGAAGATCACGAAGAAGATATTTGGGGCGAAGCCCCTTCGTGCCTTCGTGCCTTCGTGTGAACCTCTTACCTTTAACCCCGCCCCGCGGCGCTCCTCGCAATGATCGCCGCGCGCGGCTAAAGCGCCCCCATGGACCGCGCGGACGTGATCATCTTTGGCGGCGGGTTGGTCGGGCTCGCGCTCGCCGCGGCGCTCGACAGCAGCGGCATCTCGACCATCGTCGTCGATCCCGCCGACCCCGACCAGCGCACCGATGCCAAGTTCGACGGCCGCACCAGCGCGGTCGGCTCGAGCTCGACGCGAATGCTCGAGGCGATCGGCGTCGCGGCGCATTTCCCCGCCCCCGGCTGCCCGATCCGCAAGATCCAGGTCGCCGACGGGCTTGCTCCCGGCGGGCTCGCCTTCGAGCCGTCCGCCGACGACGAGCCGCTCGGCTGGATGCACGAAAACCGCCACCTGCGCGCCGCGCTGCGCGCCCGCGCCGAAGCCGCGCCCAACGCCTGGTTATTGTGGAAATCGTCGATCGCCTCGGTCGACCGCGGCCCCGCCGGCGTGGTCGTCGCGCTGGCCGACGGGCGCAAGCTCCACGCGCCCTTGCTCGCCGCCGCCGACGGCCGCAATTCGCCGATGCGCGAAGCCGCCGGGATCCGCGCCGCGCGCTGGCGCTACGACCATGCGGCGATCGTCTCGACCCTGCGCCACGAGCGCCCCCACGACCATGTCGCCTATGAAATCTTCTATCCCGGCGGCCCGTTCGCGCTGCTGCCGATGACCGACGACGAACAGGGCCACCGCTCGGCGATCGTGTGGTCGGTGCCGCAGGATGACGCGCCCGGCTGGCTGTCGCTGAGCGACGCCGACTTCGCCGCCGAGGCCAAGGCGGCGATGGGCGGCTTCCTCGGCGACATCGCGCTCGCCGCGCCGCGCTCGAGCTATCCGCTCGGCTTCCACCACGCCGCGACGATCACCGCCGAGCGCCTCGCTTTGGTCGGCGACGCGGCCCACGCCATCCACCCGATCGCCGGCCAGGGCCTCAACCTCGGCTTCCGCGACGCCGCCGCGCTCGCCCAGGTGGTGGTCGAAGGCGCGCGGCTCGGACTCGACCTCGGCGACCGCCAGTTGCTCGACCGCTACCAGCGCTGGCGCAGCCTCGATTCGCTGATGGTCGCGATGGCCACCGACGGCCTGACCCGCATCTACGGCGTCCCCGGGCGCACCGCGTCGGCCGTGCGCCGTTTCGGCATGGGCGTCGTCAACCGCATCGGCCCCTTACGCGACCGCCTGATGAACGAAGCGAGGGGCACCTCAGGGGACTTGCCCCTGCTGCTGCGCGGACTGCCAATCTAACCCAGGGTGAAGCTGCGCAGCGGCGAGGGGCGGGGGTGTCGGGCGAGACCACGCGGCGCCAAATTCTAAACAGGCCCACCCCCAACCCCTCCCGCCAGCGGGAGGGGCGTTATTGCAGCGTCGGCTGGATGTCCGCGCCACCCGGCGTCATCCGCTGGAACTGCATCAGCTGCACCAGCAAGTCGGCCCGCCCGTCGAGCGTCACTTCCTCGAGCAGCGCCTGCTTGGCGCTGACGTCGAACGGGGCGACCTGGGCGATCGCGTTGACCAGCATCTCGTCGTCGAGGCGGCTCACCGCGGTCCAGTCGACCGCCAGCCCGAGCGCATCGCCCAATCGCCGCGCTTCCTGCTCGACCTCGGCGCGCTGGGCCATCCCGAGCGGCCCCGGCTCGCTGTCGTCGAACGCCGAAATGTCGACATCGGCGTTGCGGTACGCGGTGCCGAGGTCGGCCTCGGCGATCATCCGGAAGCGGTGCGAGCCGTGGAGCACGATATTGTAGCGCCCGTCCTCCAATTCCTCGATGCCGACCAGTTCGCCGACGCAGCCGACAGAATAGACCGCGCCGCCGGCCTCATCGACCGCCTGCGGCTGGACCATCGCGATTCGCCCGCCGCCGTCGATCGCGTCGCGCACCATGTCGCGGTAGCGCGGCTCGAAAATGTGCAGCGGCAATTGCGAGCGCGGGAACAGGATCGCCCCGGCGAGCGGGAAAATCGGCACCCGCAAGCTCAGCGGCGAGCTCACGTGAACAGCACCGCCGACAGCCGCCGCCGTTGCGCGCTCGCCCATGGGTCGGCGATGCCCTGCGCCTCGAGCAATTGGAGGAAGCGCTTGCGCGCCGCGCCGTCGTTCCATTCGCGGTCGCGCGCGATGATCTCGAGCAAGGCGTCGGCGGCAGCGTCGCGCTCGCCCGCCGACGAGCGCGCCCCGGCCAGCTCGAAGCGCGCCTCATGGTCGTCGGGGTTTTTCGCCAGCCGCGCCTCGAGCGCGCTGGTGTCGATGTCGGGCGCGGCGGTCGCCAGCTCGAGCGCGGCGCGCGCGCGGGCGATCTCGGGGGGCGGGGACTCGCCCGGCACGCCGTCGAGGATGGTCCGCGCCTCGTCGGTTTCACCGCCCGCGATCAACGCCCGCGCGAGCCCGCCGAGCACCGCCGCATCGTCGGGCGCCATGTCGCGGATCTGGCGGAAAATGCCGATTGCGCGCGGTGCGTCGCCTTGCCCCAGCACGTCCTCCGCCATCGCCACCAGCGGCTCGATGTCGGCCTGCGGCGCGGCCGCCGCGCCGTCCCCGGCAATCTTGAGCTGCGCCAGCAACTGGTCGAGCGCCTTGGTGAACTGCGGCTCGGTGCGATGCGCCGAGAGGTCCGCGACCGGCTGGCCCTGGTACATCGCATAGACCGTCGGGATCGACTGGATGCGGAATTGCGCGGCGATGAATTTCTCGGCGTCGACGTCGAGCTTGACCAGCTTGACGCCCTTGTCGGCATAGGCCGCGGCGACCTTGTCGAGCAGCGGCGACAATTGCTTGCACGGTCCGCACCATTCGGCCCAGAAATCGACGATGACCAGCTGGGTCATCGACGGCTCGATGACATCGCGCTGGAATCGTTCAATTTCCGCGCGTTCGGCTTCGGTCAGTCCAAGGGTTGCCACGCTGGTTCGACGCTCCGTTGCAGATGGTGCTCGCGTTGCGACCATATGGGCGGCTCCAGCGCGCGCCGCAATGCTTGCAAGCTCGCCGCGCCCCATGCTAGGCGCCCGCCTCACCTCGCCGACGGGCCGCCTCCAGGGCCCAGCGGCACAACGCCAGAGCGGGCGTAGCTCAGGGGTAGAGCACAACCTTGCCAAGGTTGGGGTCGAGGGTTCGAATCCCTTCGCCCGCTCCAGACTTCTTACCTTTGTGGTCGAACCCTCGAGTCTTTGTTGGGCTTCGCCCGGAGGGCTGCGCCGTGGTTCGAATCCCTATTCCTCGGCGTTTCGGTAGAGGCGCGTTCCCACAATTCCCCGCACCAGCGCCGACAGGCGGCCACCGCGCACACCATCGGCTGGCACTGCCGCGGCGATCGTCAGCGGCGGCAGGTTCGCTTGCTGGAGCAGCGCGTTGAAGCGCGCCACTTCGCCCGCCTTGAGCCCCGCGAAACGCTGCTCGACCTCGGAGAGCTCGCGGTCGAGGGTGGCGATGCGCGCCAGCTGATAGGCGGTCGGCGCCGCCTCGACCGAGGTGATCGACCCGTAGACGTCGTCGACATGCTCGCGCAGCCGTTCCTCGCCGGTGATCGCGCCGCCCTCCTTGGTCGCCACCAATTCCTTGCGTAAGCTGTCGGCCTGCGCCGACAAAGCGGTCGCCGCCGAGCGGATCGCGGGCGCGGCGTCGGCCTTGGCGCCATAAGCATCGGCGCCGGTGCGCACGCTGTTGATCGACGCGAGCAAGGTCGTCATCCGCGTGAACAGCCCCTTGACCTGCTCCGCCGCGGCAAATTGCGCGCGGCGGTCGGCGACGCTGAATTTGGCGCGCCGGTCGAGCGTGACCTCGAGCGGCGCGGTGGTCACCTCGCCCGCCTTGGTCAGCCGGAGCGTGTATTTGCCCGGCAGCACGCGCTGCCCCTGGGTCGAGTAAAACGCCAGCGACGCGGCCGGGGGCACCTCAGGCGGCTTGGTCCGCATCGACCACACCACGCGGTTGAGCCCGGTGCGCTTCGACGCCGGCAATTCATCAACCACATTGCCCGCCGCGTCGAGCACCTCGAGCTTCATCCGCCCGATCACGTGGCGCGCTTTCTGATAGTAGCTGATCACCGCGCCCGACGGCGGGTTCTCGCCATAATAGGATGCATTGCCCTCGGGCCAGCCGCCGTTGCCGGCGATCCGCTGCTGCACCGCGCGGCCCGGGATCAGCACCGCGTTGCGCGCCAGGGTCGCGGCGTCGAGGCTGCGCAAGGGCGCGATGTCGTCGATCACCCAGATTCCGCGGCCATGGGTGGCGAGGATCAAATCGTCCTCGCGCTCCTGCAGCCAGATGTCGCGCACCGCGACGTCGGGGAAGTTGTTGGGCTTGAACTGGCCCCAGCTCGCGCCGGTGTCGAGCGAGGCATAGAGCCCCAATTCGGTGCCGACGAACAGGATGTTGGAATTGGTGCGGTCCTCCTTCACGACATGCGCATAGCCGCGCACGCCGGGGGTTCCGGGGCCGACCAGCCGCTGCCAGCTTTTGCCGTAATCGCCGGTGCGGTAGATGTACGGCGCCATGTCGCCATAGGTGTGGCGGTCGACCGCGACATAGGCGATGGCGGGGTGGTGACGGCTGGCTTCGACCCAGCTGATCCAATTGCCCGGCGCGAGCCCCAGATTGGCGGTGACGTTGCTCCAATTCTTGCCGCCGTCGCGGGTCAATTGGACATTGCCGTCGTCGGTGCCGACCCAGATTTGTCCGCGCGCGCGCGGGCTTTCCGAGATCGAATAGATCGTGGTGTTCATCTCGGCCGCCGAATTGTCGACCGTGATCCCGCCCGATTTCTCCTGCTGCTGGCGGACCGGGTCGTTGGTCGACAAATCGGGCGAGATGCGCTCCCAATTGACCCCCTGGTCGCGGCTGCGGAAGAGGAATTGCGAGCCGATGTAGATCGTCCCCTTATCGTTGGGCGACAGGTGGATCGGCGCGCTCCAGTTCCACCGCAGCTTTTCCTTGTAGCCCGCCTTGGGCTGTATGGCGCGGCCCTCGAGCGTCTTGCGGTTGACCCGCGCGATGTGCCCGCCCTGGAACTCGACATAGGCGTAATCGGGGTCGGCAGGGTCGGCGAACGCCCAGAAGCCGTCGCCGCCGTAGAGATTCTCCCAGCGGTTGTTGGTGATCCCGCCGGGATATTCCTGGTCGCCGACCCAGGACGAATTGTCCTGCAGCCCGCCGTACACCTGGTACGGATCCTTGTCGTCGGCGCTGACGTGGTAGAATTGGCTGATCGGGAGGTTGCCCGATTTCCACCAGCGGTTGCCGCCGTCGTAGCTGATCCACATCCCGCCATCGTCGCCGCCGATGATGTGCTTGGGGTTGGCCGGGTTGATCCAGATGTCGTGCCAGTCGCCGTGGGTCGCGCCGGTAGTGTTGGAGAAGCTCTTGCCGCCGTCCTCCGAGACGATCATCGCATAGCCCATCTTGAACAGGCGCTTGTCGTCCTTGGGGTCGACCACGATCTTGGCGAAGTAGAACGGCCGCCACACCATGCCCTGGCTGCGGTCGCGCTCCTCCCACGTCTTGCCGCCATCCTCGGACACGAACAGAGCCGGGCGGACATTCTCGATGAAGGCGTAGATCTGCTTGGGGTTGGACGGCGCGAAGGCAACCTCGATCCGCCCCAACGGGCCCTTGGGCAGGCCCTTGCGATTGTCCGCGGTCAGCGTGGTCCAGGTCCGCCCGCCATCGCGCGATTCGGCGAAGCGGCTGCCCGACGGCGCCTCGGGGCCGTCGCCGCCCGAGCGGAATTCCCAGCCCTTGCGGCGGAAGTCCCAGGTCCCGGCGAGCAGATGCTCGGGGTTGGCGGGGTCGAGCGTGACCGACCCGCAGCCGGTCGACAGGTTCGCTCCGGGCAGCACCAGCGCCCAGGTCCGTCCGCCATCGGTCGTTTTGTACAGCCCGCGCTCGGCGCTGTCCGACCACAAGGGCCCGGGCGCGCAGACGTAGACGATGTTGCCGTTCTTGGGGTGAACCACGATCGACGTGATGCGCTCGGTGCCGGGCAGGCCCATGTTGGTCCAGGTGCCGCCGCCGTCGCTGGATTTATAGACGCCGTTGCCGATCGACACCGAGTTGCGCGTCCACGCCTCGCCGGTCCCGACCCACACCACGTCCTTGTTATTGGGGTCGAGCGCGACTGCGCCGATCGACTGCACCGGCTGCTTGTCGAACACCGGCTTGAAGTTCGTGCCGTTGTCCTCGGACTTCCACACGCCGCCCGACGCGGCGCCGACGTACACCGTGGTCTTGCCATCCTTTTCCTGGCGCGCGGCGAGCGCGGCGATGCGCCCCGACATCTGCGACGAGCCGATGTTGCGGATGCCGAGTCCGGAGATCGCGGCGCTGCTGGTCTGCGCGGCCGCGGGTGCGGCGGCGGCGAGGGCGGTTCCGAGGAGGAGGAAAGTGCGCACCATGGTCAATTTCCCTTCGGCGGGTTGGCGGGCTCGGCCGCGTCGGGTTTGTCGGTGGTGGTGTCGTCTCTGGCCGGCGCGTTGGACGCATCGGGCGGCGATCCTCCCGGCTGCGCCGCGGCGGGCGTCTTGGGCTCGGCGAATAGCGCGAGGTCGACCGGCGGGTTGGCGCTGCCCGAGGCGATGATCACCCGCTGGCGGTTGTTCGAATCGCCCTCGCTCCAGCTTTCCACAGACATCGGGAAATAGACCCCGGCGATCTTTTCATAGTCGCCGAGCTCGGTCTCGCTGGTCTGCTCGGCGCCGCGGATGCGCCGCGTCTCGTCGACCTTGATCTCGAGGAAGGTGTCGGGGTCGAGCCAGTAGACGAACTCGTCGCCGTCCTTTTGCGCGACCTTCACTTTGTAGGCGAGGGTGCCGTCGAAATCCTCGCGGCCAAGGTAAGTGACGCGGCTGCCGTCGCGGCGCGAGGCCTGCAGCGGGCCCTCGATCAGCGACGCGTCGGCGACCGAGCGCGCTTCGTCGGCGCTCATCCGCTCGGCGTCCTTGCGCCCCTGGAACGGGTTGATCCGCCACCCCGATTTGCCGTCGTAGCCCTGGACCAGGGTCATCCCCTGCAGCGCCATGTCGATCCGCGACGATCCCTGCGAGCGTGTTTCGGCATAGGTCAGCTCGAAATCACCGGGGAAGATCACCCGCCCGGCGAACTTGACCCCCTTGATCGCGGCCAATGCCTCGGCCCCACCGCGCGCGGCGAGGTTCTTGGCAATCAGGTCGTCGGCGGTGACGGTCTGGGCGGCGGCGCTCCCCGCGCCGCTGGCAAGCAGCAGCGCTGCTAGGACATGTCGGACTGGCATGATGGCTCCCCTGTTGGAGCGCAGCATGGAAGAGCAATTCGCCGGAATCAAGCGGGCCTAGAGCGTGTAGCTCCCGCTGTATGTCATCTCGTGCTGGGTGATCACGCTGCGCACGACATTGTTCATCAGCGCCATCCGCGTCGGCAGCGGCGCCGCGGTCTTCTTGATCATCACCGCCACCGCGTAAGCCCGGCCGTCGGGCGCGGTCAGAATGCCGATGTCGTTATACCCCGCCTGGCTCGCCCCGAGCACCTGGCCCGTCCCGGTCTTGTGGCTGAGCGACCAGCCCGGCTTCAGGCCGCCCTTCAAGCGGTTCTTGCCGGTCTTGGTATTGCCCATCGTCGCCAGCAGCCGCGCGGTCGACGCCGGCGCCAGCAGCTCGCCGCGCTTCAGCCGCGCCAGCGCCGTGACGATCGCGCTCGGCGCCGCGCCGTCATAGGGGTCGGCGACATAGCGGTCGAATGCCGCCTTGCGCACCGTGAACGGCAATGCGTTGCGCGCCTGATAAAACGCCCCGCCGATGGCGAAGCTCTGGCTCCACGTCAGCCCCGCGATGCGCGACTGCAACGAGCGCTCGCCGTCGTAGAAGCGGATCGCGCCGAGCCCCTTGTTGCGGATCATGTCGCGCACCGCGTCGGGCCCGCCGACCGAGCGCATCAACTTGTCGTTGCAGGTGTTGTCGCTGGTGGTGATCGCCTTGAACATCAGGTCGCTGAGGCTGGTGGTATAGCCCCCGCCGAGGATTTTGGCCGCGATCGGCTGGTGGAAGAGAGTAAGGTCGCTGCGGGTCAGCGTGACGCGGTCGTCGAGCCGCACGCGTCCCTTGTCGACCATGTCGAGCGCGGTGATCGCGACCCATAATTTGCTCACGCTCTGCTGCGGGTACAGCTCGTCGGCCTTCCAGTTGGCGCTCCACCCGTCGTCGACCGACTTGACCGCGATCCCGACCCGCCCGTCGAACGCGCGCCCCAGGGCGGCGATGCGGTCGCGCAGGTAGATCGGGGGCTGGGCGGGGCGGACGGCCGCCGGGCGCGGTATCGGCATCGGCGCGACCGGCGCGGCCGAGGCGCCGATCGACGCCGCCGCGATAACGATCAGGCCCAATCCGAAACGGCTCGAAAATGACGTCATGACTGCGTGGCTCTCCGCTGCAACTCGTGCGTTACCAATGACTTGGCGCGGGATCGCTGAACCGAAGCTGTTCGTCCCCCGACGCCGAGCGCAGAATCGCATTGCCGAGTCGCTTTGCCAAGCCCCTTCGTCGCAGCCGCGTTCAGGCCGCCGGCGGGTCGCCCGCGAGCAGCGCCGACGATTCGATCTGGTCGAGCGCGCGCCTCGTTGCGACATAGTGCCGCGCGCGGCGGATCCACGGCCCCGCCTCGGCCGCCCCGGGCAGCCGCATGGTCTCGGCCAGCGCGGTGTCCACTTCCCCAGCACTCAATCTCGACAAGGCCCGCTGATAGCGCGCGTCGGGCTTGACCGACGGCCGGTCGGCGCGGCGGATCTCGACCAGCGAGCCCATCTCGCGCCGCACCCCGTCCCACCAGCCCTCTTCCGGCCCCGCGGCGCGCAGCTCGGGCCCGAGCGCCTCATATTCGGCGATCAACTGGTTGAGCCGCACCGGCGCGCGCGCGGCAGTGACGATCGTCGCCACCGCGCCGGGGTGCTCGGGCCCGAAGCGGTCGACCAGCAAGGTCTCGAGATAGCCCAGCGCCACCCCGCGCTCGATCGCGCGCCGCGCCGCGAACGCCACCAGCAAAGCATCGGCACGCACCGCCGATCCGGCAACCTGGCGCGTGGCGTTCTCCAGCCCGGCGATGCGCGCCTCGAGCGTTGCGATCCGCGCCTGGTCGGCGGCCGAGGGGGCCGCGGCGACAGGGGCCAGCTCCTGGGGGGCAAACGCCGGCTGCATCCGCGAAATTTTCGGCTGGCTTGGCGCCACCCCCAGAAACCGCGCCGCGCCGTCGTAGCGCGCCAGCGCCCACGCCGCCGCCGCCGCGCCGAGCAGCACCAGGCACAGCGCGATCAGCAGGCGCGCGCTCCAGCTGAGGTGAGTGCGGGGGGCAGCGGTGGTCATTGCTGGCGCCGATTGTCGCACAGCCGCGCGGCAAGGGCCAGCAGCGCCGCATCGCTCGGCGCATCGGCAGTTTCGACATGCTCCCAACCGTCACCCGCCGCTTCGGCTGCGGCGGCGCTGATCGCGGCAATGCGAATGGCCGAGCGTTGATCGACCAGCTCGGACAACCGCGCCGCCGCGCGCGGCGAATGCACCGCCGCAACCTGACCCCCCAGCGTATCCAGCGCATCGGGCCGCGCCAGCGCCTCGGCACAATACACCACCACCGGCGTGATCGCCTGCGCCGCCCCATCGAGCGCCCGCCGGTTCGCCCCGCACAAATGCAGCAGCCGCAGTCCCGGCGCGACCGACCCCAACAGCCTCATGACGTCGCCATCCCCGCTGGCCGCAACCGAGAACCCCGCCGCGCGCGCCGCCGCCGCGCTTGCCTCGCCCACCGCGTAAACCGGGAGCCCGCGCACCCGCGCCAGGCCTTCGCCGCCATGCCGAACCGGATTGGCGCTGGTCAGTAGCAGCCCGTCGAACCCCGCCGCATCGGGCACGTCCCACGCCACCGGCGCAACCGCGAACAGCGGCGCCACCACCGCCTCCAGCCCCATCGCCTTGGCGCGCCCGGCGCTGTCGCTCGCCCCCGGCTCGGGCCGGAGAATGAACAGCGTCCGCATCAGCCCTCGAACAGCCGCCGGATCGCCTCTGGCGCGCGCTTCAACATCGCCTTGGCCAGCGCCTTGGGCCCGGCCAGGTCGCCGCACTCGAAGCGCGCCTCGTCGCGGATCGTCTCGCGCCCGTCCTCGGACAGCAATTGCGCGCGGAAGTACAAACGCCCCTTTTCCATCGTCGCCAGCGCCGCCACCGGCGAATGGCACGATGCCCCGAGCGCCAACGTGAACGCCCGCTCGGCGCGGATCGCGGCATGGGTGGTTTCGTCGTCGACCGCGCGCAGCACCGCCGCCGTCATGGCGTCATCGGCGCGGCACTCGATCCCGATCACCCCTTGCGTCGGCGCCGGCAGCAGCACGCTGACCGGCACCGGCGTGCCGACGTCATGCTTGCCCAGCCGCTTGAGCCCGGCCGCGGCGAGCAAGGTGGCGTCGACCTCCCCCGCCGCGACCTTGGCCAGCCGCGTGTCGACATTGCCGCGCAATGTCACAATCTTGAGGTCGGGGCGCAGCGACAGCAATTGCGCGGCGCGGCGCGGGCTCGACGTGCCGACCACCGCGCCTTGCTTGAGCGCATCGATCGACTCCGCCCCGATCAACCGCTCGCGCACGTCGGCGCGCGGGCGCACCGCGCACAGGCGGATCGATTTGGGCCGCTCGCTCTCGACGTCCTTCAACGAATGCACCGAAAAATCGGTCTCGCCGTCGATCAGCGCGCGGTCGAGCTCCTTGGTCCACAGGAACTTGCCGCCGACCTCGGCCAGCGGGCGGTCCTGGATGGTGTCGCCCGAGGTGGTGATCGCGGCGATGTGGATGAACCCCGCCGGCCAGCGCTGCGCGACCTCGAGCGCGGAGGCGACCTTGCGCGCCTGCGCCAGCGCCAGCGGCGACCCGCGCGTGCCAAGGATCGGGCTTCGCTCCATGCCGCCCCTCTAGCCGGAAGCCGTTCGCTTAGGCAAAGGGCCAGTGATGGCACTGATCCTCGGTCTCGAATCCTCGTGCGACGACAGCGCCGCGGCGCTGGTCGACAGCGATCGCCGCGTGCTGGCGCAGGCGGTGGTCGGGCAGAACGACGCCCACCAGCCGTTCGGCGGGGTAGTTCCGGAAATCGCCGCGCGCGCCCAAGTCGAGGTTCTCCCCGGCCTGATCCGCCAGGTGCTCGCCGAAGCGGAAAAGACCGTCGGGGAGATCGACGCGGTCGCCGCCACCGCCGGCCCGGGGCTGATCGGCGGGGTGATGGTCGCTTTGCTCGCGGGCAAGGGCATCGCGCTCGCCGCGGGCAAGCCGCTGATCGCGGTCAACCACCTCGAAGGCCATGCTTTGAGCCCGCGGCTGGTCGATCCCGGCCTCGGATTTCCCTATCTGCTGCTGCTGGTCTCGGGCGGGCATTGCCAGTTGCTCGAGGTGCGCGGGGTCGGCGACTACCAGCGCCTCGCCACCACCATCGACGACGCCGCCGGCGAGGCGTTCGACAAGGCGGCGAAATTGCTCGGCCTCGGCTATCCCGGCGGCCCCGCGATCGAGGCGCTGGCTCGCGAAGGTGACGCCAAGGCGGTGCCGTTGCCGCGCCCGCTGCTCGGCTCACCCGAGCCGCATTTTTCTTTTGCCGGCCTCAAAAGCGCGGTCCAGCGCGCGGTCGCGTCGGGCACGCACCGCCCCGCCGACATCGCCGCAAGCTTTCAGCAAGCGGTGGTCGACTGCCTCGTCGACCGCACCCGCCGCGCGCTCAGTTCGTCCGACTCGCCGACCCTGGTCGTGGCCGGCGGAGTGGCCGCGAACGAAAAAATCCGCACCGCGTTGGCCGATCTCGCGGCGGAGACTGGAAAAGAATTTGCGGTGCCGCCGGGCTGGCTGTGCACCGACAATGCGGCGATGATCGCCTGGGCCGGGGCCGAGCGGCTCGGCGCGGGCTTGATCGACCGCCTCGACGCCCCGGCGCGCGCGCGCTGGCCGCTCGACGAAGGCGCGGTCACCGTGCGCGGGGCAGGGGTCAAGGCATGACCATCGATCGATTGGCGGTGATCGGCGGTGGCGCGTGGGGCACCGCGCTGGCGCAGGTCGCCGCGGCGGGTGGGCGCGACACCTTGCTGTGGGCGCGCGAGAATGAAGTGGTCGAGGCGGTCAATGCGGCCCATGAAAACAGCCTGTTCCTGCCCGGCCAGTCGCTCGACCCGGCGATCCGCGCCACCGCCGACCTCGCCGACCTGGCGGACTGCGACGCGTGGCTCGTCGTCACCCCCGCGCAGCACATGCGGAGCGTGCTCGAAAGCGCGCCGGCCTGCGGCAAGCCGCTGATCCTGTGCTCGAAGGGGATCGAGGAGCGCACTGGGCTGCTGCTCCACCATGTCGCGCGAGAGGCCTGCCCCGATGCGCAACTGCTCGTGCTGTCGGGGCCGACTTTTGCGCATGAAGTCGCGGCGGGGATGCCGACCGCGGTGACCCTGGCCGCGGAGGATGCCGCGGTCGCCGAAGCCGTCCGCGACAGCCTCGTCCAGCCCCCTTTCATAATCTATCAGTCTGACGACGTCGCCGGGGCGGAGATCGGCGGCGCGGTCAAGAATGTGCTGGCGATCGCCTGCGGGGTGGTCGAGGGGCGCGGGCTCGGCCAGAACGCCCGCGCCGCGCTGATCGCGCGCGGGTTCGCCGAGATGACCCGCTTCGGCCTCGCCAACGGCGCCCGGCGCGAGACGCTGGCGGGGTTGAGCGGCCTCGGCGACCTCGTCCTCACCTGCTCGTCGACCAGCTCGCGCAATTTTTCCTTGGGCAAGGGGATCGGCGAAGGGCGCGCCGCTGCCGAGCTGATGGCCGACCGGCGCACCGTCGCCGAGGGCGCCTTCACCGCTCCCGTGCTGGCACGGCTTGCCCATGAAAAAGGCATCGACATGCCGATCGTCGCCGCGGTCGCCGGGCTGATCTCCGGAGAATCCAGCGTCGGCCAGGTGCTCGAGGATCTGCTCGCCCGCCCGCCGCGCCCGGAAAGCCATTGAAGCATGCGGATCCCGAAGGTGTCGAGCCGCGCCGCGTCGCGCTGCGCATCCTCGACCGCGTGCTGCGCTCCGGCCAAACGGTGGATACAGCGGCCCAAGGCAGCGCGCCCGCCGAGCAGGCGCTGACCCTCGCCATCGTCGGCGAGACCTTGCGCCGCCTGCCCGAGATCGACGCGCTGATCGACAGCGCCACCCGCAATATCCTTCCCGGCGATGCCAAGGCGCGCATGGTGCTGCGCCTCGCGCTCGCCCAGAAACTGGCGATGAACGTCCCCGACCACGCGCTGGTGGCGACCGCACTGCCCCTGATCGAAGGCGGCCCGCGCCGTCTCGTCCACGGTGTATTGGGAACGCTGCTCAGACGCGGCATCGCCCCCGCCGACTCGACTCCGCTCCCCGCCGACGTCGAGCAGCGCTGGGCCTCGGCATGGGGCGATGACGTCGTCGAGGCCGCCCGCCGCGGCATCGTCCGCCGCCCCCCGCTCGACCTCACTTTCGCCGACGCCGGCGAAGCCATTGAATACGCGTCGAAAAACGGCGGCGCTTCGTTAGCCCCCCGCCACGTGCGCCTCCCCGAGTCGGGCTCGGTCGCCAACCTGACCGGCTTCGGCGAAGGCCGCTGGTGGGTCCAGGACGTTGCCGCCTCCCTCCCCGCGCGCCTGATCCCGGCCGAAGCTGCAAACGTGCTGGATGTCTGCGCCGCGCCCGGCGGCAAGACCATGCAGCTGGCCGCCGCGGGCCACCGCGTGACGTCCCTCGACCGCTCGCAAAGTCGTCTCGCGCGACTCTCGCAGAATTTGGCCCGGACTCACCTGCAAGCGAAACTGATCAAGGCCGACGCCTTGGCGTGGGACGCCCCGGAGCCATTCGACGCGATCCTGCTCGACGCGCCCTGCTCGGCCACCGGCACCTTCCGCCGCCACCCCGAAGTGCTCTACCGCGCCCGCCCCGCCTTCATCCGCGAGCAGGCCGAGCAGCAGTCGCAACTGCTCGCGCGCACCAGCACCTGGCTCAAACCCGGTGGCGCGCTGGTCTACGCCGTGTGCTCACTCGAGCCCGAGGAAGGCGAGGGGGTGATCACCCAATTCCTCGCCGCGCACCCCGCGTTCACGCTCTCCCCACCAACCGATCTCCCCGCCGGCCTCGCCGCCGCCCCCGACGGCTGGCTGCGAATCCTCCCCGGCATGCTCGAGCAACAAGGCGGGCTCGACGGCTTCTTCGTCGCGCGCCTTGTGAGAAGCGGTGGTTAGGCGCTAATCGGCGGCGATGCCCGCGCCGCTCATTTCCCCCTCGATCCTGTCCGCCGACTTCGCCCGCCTCGGCGAGGAAGTGCGCGCGATGGACGCGGCCGGCGCCGACTGGCTCCATATCGACGTGATGGACGGCCATTTCGTCCCCAACCTCACGATCGGCCCCGGGGTGGTGAAGGCGCTGCGCCCGCACAGCGAAAAGCCGTTCGACGTCCATCTGATGATCTCCCCGGTCGACCTGTTCCTCGATGCCTTCGCCGAGGCCGGCGCCGACATCATCACCGTCCACCCCGAGGCCGGGCCCCACCTCCACCGCACCCTCCAGCGCATCAAGGGCCTCGGCAAAAAGGCCGGCGTGTCCTTGAATCCCGCAACCCCGGCCAAGATGCTCGATTACGTGCTCGACGACATCGACCTGGTGCTGGTGATGACCGTCAACCCCGGCTTCGGCGGCCAAAAATTCATCACCAGCCAACTCAAGAAAATCGAGGCGATCGCCACCCGCGTCACCAAGCAAAATTTGAATGTCGCGATCGAGGTCGACGGCGGCATCGACCCCGCCACCGCGCCCCAAGCCGTGTCGGCCGGCGCTACCGTGCTGGTCGCCGGTACCGCGGCGTTCCGCGGCGGCGCGGATGCCTACGCCGCCAACATCGCGGCGCTGCGGGGAGAGGGATGAGCGCCGGGACCGCGGCCGAGCGCGCGATCGTCAACAGACTGGCCCGCGGGTCCCTGCTCTCGCGCCTCGCCGGGTCGGGCCGCAAGCCGTTGAAGCTGATCGCGGTCCCGCGCGACCATGTCACCGGCGACCGCGCGCGCGGCGACGCCTTGCTCGCCGGGCGCTTCACCTGCGGCAGCGAGACGATGTCTCTCGCCCACCGCGACTTCGTCGCGCTCGGCGCCGACGGCGCGCTCGCCGAGCAGCTCCAGGGCTTCTCCTGGCTGCGCGACCTCGCCGCCGCCGCCAGCCGCGACAAGGGCGCCAAACTGGCCGAGGCGGTCGCCGGGCGCTGGCTGCTCGCCCACGGCACCCGCGCCGACGCCGCCTGGCGCCCCGATCTGTGGGGCGAACGGATCCTGTTCTGGGCGGCCTACGCGCCTTACCTGTTGTCGAGCAGCGACGCCGGCTACCGCTCGGCCCTGCTCAACACGCTCGCGCGCGGCGCGCGCCACCTCGATGCCCATGCCGACAAGGCGCCGCCCGGGCTCGCCCGCATCACCGCCTGGTGCGGGGTCGTCGCGGCGGCGTTGCTGGTCCAGGGCGGCGTGCCGCGCGTCGCGCGCGGCGAGGCCGGGCTCGCCCGCGCGCTCTCCGCCGGCCAGTTCGTGGATGGCGGGCTGGTCAGCCGCTCCCCGCATGAGCAACTCGCGTTGGTCGCCCGCCTCGGCCTGCTCCGCGCGGCCGATGTCGCCGCGCAGGCGACCCTC
>NZ_JANPKO010000115.1:0-16416 GCF_031426035.1 Sphingomonas sp.
ATGCGGCTGATCGCGCGGACGATGTCGGTCGACTTGTCCATCACGATGACGGCCGCGGTGCCGAGACCCGAGCCGAGCGCCTTCAAGCCGTCGAAATCCATCGGCGCGTCGATGATCTCGTGCGCCGGGACCAGCGGCACCGACGAGCCGCCGGGGATGACAGCGAGCAAATTGTCCCACCCGCCGCGGATGCCGCCGCCGTGGCGGTCGATCAGCTCGCGGAACGAGATCGACATCGATTCCTCGACCACGCACGGGGTGTTGATGTGGCCCGACAGCTGGAACAGCTTGGTGCCTTCGTTCTTCTCGCGCCCGAAGCCGGCGAACCAGGCGGGGCCGCGCCGCAGGATGGTCGGGACCACGGCGATGCTCTCGACATTGTTGACCGTGGTCGGGCAGCCGTAGAGCCCGGCGCCGGCGGGGAACGGCGGCTTGAGCCGGGGCTTGCCCTGCTTGCCCTCGAGGCTTTCGAGCATCGCGGTTTCTTCGCCGCAGATGTAGGCGCCCGCGCCGCGGTGGACGAACAGGTCGAAGTCATGGCCCGATCCCGCCGCGTTCTTGCCGAGCAAGCCGGCGGCATAGGCCTCGGCGACGGCTTTCTCGAGCGCCGCGCACTCGCGAATAAATTCGCCGCGGATGTAGATGTAGCCGGCGCGCGCGCGCATCGCGAAGCCGGCGATCAGCGAGCCTTCGATGAGCTTGTGCGGGTCGTGGCGGATGATCTCGCGGTCCTTGCACGATCCGGGCTCGGATTCGTCGGCGTTGACGACAAGGAAATTGGGTTTGCCGGGCTTGGGCTCCTTGGGCATGAAGCTCCACTTCATCCCGGTCGGGAAGCCGGCGCCGCCGCGCCCGCGCAGGCCCGAGGCCTTGATCGCCTCGATGATGCCGTCCTCGCCCGCCTGCATCAGTTTGGCGGTGCCGTCCCAGTCGCCGCGCGCCTGCGCCGCCTTCAAGTCGGGCGACTGGAAGCCGTAGACGTTGGTGAAGATGCGGTCCTTGTCGGACAGCGGCCCGGTCGCGCTCATCAGCCGATCACTCCGGTGAAATAGAGCGCGGCGACGACGATCAGCGCGAGCACGGCGAATTTGATGATGCCGGTGATGAACTTGAACGCGAGGAACGCGAGCACGACCGCGATGAGGATGGCGACTATACTCATGCCAGCGCCTCGCCGCACCACATTCCGTTTGTCCCGAGCGAAGTCGAGGGAGCCCTTCGAGCGAAGCCGAGAAATTGCCTCGGCTGCGCTCGGCTGAGTCCCTCGACTTCGCTCGGGATGAACGGGTTTGGGTTAGCCTTCGCCATCACCACTGCCCCCGGTAGTCGTAATTGCGCTCGGCCATTTTTTTCAGCGAGGTCGGGCCGCCATCGGGGCAGCTGGTCTGACGCTCGACCTGCGGCCCCGCCTTGGGCGTTTCGCCGCGCGCCAGCGCGTCGAGCACCGCGGTCATGCCGGCCTCGGTTAGATCCTCGTAATTATCGTCGTTGATCTGCACCATCGGCGCGTTGGCGCAGGCGCCGAGGCACTCGACCTCGGTCAATGTGAACAGCCCGTCGTCGGTGGTTTTGCCCTTTTTCAGCCCGCGCGCATAGCAAGCCGCCAGCACGTCATCCGACCCGCGCAGCATACATGGCGTCGTGCCGCACACCTGGACATGGAAGCGGCCGACCGGGACCAGATTGAACATGGTGTAGAAGGTCGCGACCTCGAGCACGCGGATCACCGGCATGCCGAGCTCGCGCGCGACGAACTCCATCACCGGCAGCGGCAGCCAGCCCTGCGTATTGGTCTCCGCGCCGACCTGGCGCTGGGCGAGGTCGAGCAACGGGATCACCGCCGATTGCTGGCGCCCCGCGGGATAGCGCGCGACAAACGCCGCGGCAGCCTTGGCGTTGGCGGGATCCCACGCAAACGAAGCCCACCGCGCGCGGGTCTCGGGATCGTCAAGGATGGAGGCTGGGCCAGCCATTATTCGGACTCCAGCATTTTATGCATGATCGGCCGGCCGCCCCAGATCAGCCCGAAAAATAGCATGCCGGCGATCGCACCAAGCGGCGGCACCGCCCATATCCCGTAATCGTACAGCGAGCGGTTGATCAGGCCGAGGTTGAGCCCGAGGAGAACAAACCCGCCGAGCGCCAGCACGACCACGAAGCCGCGGGCCACCAGATTGGGCGCCCTCACCGGTCGCACTCCCCGAACACGACGTCGATCGCGCTGAGCACCGCGGTGGTGTCGGCGAGCATGTGGCCCTTCATCATGAAGTCCATCGCCTGGAGGTGGCTGAACGCGGTCGGGCGGATCTTGCAGCGGTAGGGCCGGTTGGTGCCGTCCGCGACGAGGTAGACGCCGAACTCGCCCTTGGGACTCTCGGTCGCGACATAGACTTCGCCGGCGGGGACGTGATAGCCCTCGGTGTACAGCTTGAAGTGGTGGATCAGCGCTTCCATCGAGGTCTTCATCTCGGCGCGCGGCGGCGGGAACACCTTGCGGTCGAGGCTGCCGATTTGGCCGGCGGGCATTTCCTTCAAGCATTGCCGCGCGATGCGCCACGATTGGCGCACTTCCTCGACGCGGACCATGAAGCGGTCGTAGCAATCGCCGTTGGTGCCGACCGGGACGTCGAACTCCATGCGGTCGTAGACTTCGTAGGGCTGCGAGCGGCGGATGTCCCACGCCACCCCGGCGGCGCGGATCATCGGGCCGGAGAAGCCCCACGCGATGGCATCGTCGCGCGACACCTTGCCGATGTCGACGTTGCGCTGCTTGAAGATGCGGTTGTCGGCGACCAGCGAGATGGCGTCCTCGAACAGCTTCAAGCGGTTGTCGAGGAAGTCGCCGATCTGGGCGAACACCTTGGGCGGAATGTCGCCGTGGACCCCGCCGGCGCGGAAGTAATTGGCGTGCATCCGCGCGCCCGACACCGCCTCGTAGATCTGCATCAAATCTTCGCGCAGCTCGAACAGCCACAGGTTCGGCGTCATTGCGCCGACATCCATGATGTGGCTGCCGAGGTTGAGCATGTGATTCTTGATGCGGGTCAATTCCGCCATCAGCACGCGGATGTATTGCGCGCGGGGCGGCACCTCGAGCCCCATCAATTTCTCGATGGCGAGCACGAAGCTGTGCTCCATCGACATCGGAGAGCAGTAATCGAGCCGGTCGAAATAGGGCAAAGCCTGGGCGTAGGTCTTGTATTCGATCAGTTTCTCGGTGCCGCGGTGGAGCAGGCCGATGTGCGGATCGACCCGCTCGACGATCTCGCCGTCCAGCTCCATGATCAGCCGCTGCACGCCGTGCGCGTCGGGGTGCTGGGGGCCGAAATTGATGGTGGAATTGTGGTTCGCCTCGTCTCCCGCGGTGTCGTCGCCGGCTTCCGCGGGCGCGCCGACGGTGAGGTCGATGGTGCGGGTGTCGGTCATGCCGCGCCTCCGCCCGGGCGGCGGCGGCCGGCCGGCTTGGGCTTGGGCTCGGCAGTCTTGCCCGGCTTCGACACTTCGCTCGCGGCCTTGGCCTTGGCCGGCTTGCGCGCCTGCTTCTGCTCGGCCGCGTTGGCTGGGGCGCCGCCACCGGTTTGCGCCGGCGTGTCGGTGGTCTTGGGCGTCTTGGCGTCGGTTTTGGCCGCGACCTGGGGCGGAGCGCCCGTGGCCGGGGCCGGGCTTGGCGCGCCGGGCGCCTGCGGCTCGGCCTTCTCGTCGCCGGGGAGCGCATATTCGGCGCCTTGCCACGGCATCAGGAAGTCGAACGTGCGGAAGTCCTGCGGGAGCGAGACGGGCTCGTAGACGACGCGCTTCTCGGCCTCGGAATAACGCAGCTCGACGAAGCCGGTGAGCGGGAAATCCTTGCGCTGCGGGTGGCCCTCGAAGCCATAGTCGGTGAGGATGCGGCGGAGGTCCGGGTTGCCGGCGAACCCGACCCCGTACATGTCGAACACCTCGCGCTCGAGCCAGCCGGCGACCGGCCAGAGCGAGGTGACGCTCGGCACGGGGGTCATTTCGTCGGTGGCGACATGGACGCGGACGCGGTGGTTGTTGGTCAGCGACAGCAGGCAATAGACGATCTCGAAGCGCTCAGGCCGCTCGGGGAAGTCGACCCCGGCGATCTCCATCAGCTGCTGGTAGCCGTGGTTGTCGCGCAGTGACTTGAGCACGGCGACGAGATCGTCCCGATTGACATCGAACGCGGTCTCGAGCCCGGCGCGCGGGCGCGCTTCGGCCAGCCCGGCAAGGGCGGCGGGCGCGTCGGCGTAGCGGGGAGCGGACGTCGCCATCAGCGCTCGATCGTCCCTTCGCGGCGGATTTTGCGCTGGAGCTGCATGATCCCGTACAACAGCGCTTCGGCGGTCGGCGGGCAGCCGGGGACGTAGATGTCGACCGGCACGATGCGGTCGCAGCCGCGCACCACCGAGTAGCTGTAATGATAATAGCCGCCGCCGTTGGCGCAGCTGCCCATCGAGATGACGTAGCGCGGCTCGGACATCTGGTCGTAGACGCGGCGCAACGCGGGGGCCATTTTGTTGCACAAAGTGCCGGCGACGATCATCACGTCCGACTGGCGCGGGGATGCCCGCGGCGCCGCGCCGAACCGCTCGAGGTCGTAGCGCGGCATGTTGACGTGGATCATCTCGACCGCGCAGCAGGCCAGACCGAAGGTCATCCACCACAACGACCCGGTGCGCGCCAAGGTGAACAGATCCTCGGCCGAGGCGACCATGAAGCCCTTCCTGTCGAGCTCCTCGCGCATCGCCTCGAACTGCTTCATGTCGACGCTGCCCGGCACCAGCCCGGCGGCGCGCGCGATCTCCTCCTCGGTCGGCTGCGGGTTGACGCGGGGGTCGAGGGTCACTCCCATTCGAGCGCACCCTTTTTCCACGCGTAGGCGAGGCCGAGGCCAAGTTCGGCGAGGAAGATCATCATCGCGATCCACCCCGCCCAGCCGATCCCGGCCAGGCTGACCGCCCACGGGAACAGGAAGGCGGCTTCGAGATCGAACACGATGAACAGGATGGCGACGAGGTAGAAGCGCACGTCAAACTGGGCGCGCGCGTCCTCGAAGGCGGGGAAGCCGCACTCATATTCGGAAAGCTTTTGCGGGTTGGGGCGGTGGGCGCCGGTCAGGCGGCTGACCAGCATCGGCAGCACCACGAACCCCGCCGACAGCCCGAGGGCGATGGCGAGGAACAGCAGGATCGGCAGATAACCGGCGGCAACGCTGGCCAAGACTTACTCCACTCCGCGGCGGGACGTGGCGGCGCTTTAGGACAGGGCGCTGGCCCCCGCAACACCGCGAACCATGCGAATTCGTTCTAGCGCAGCGCCACCGCGAGCAGCTTGTGCAGCCGCGAGTGGAGCTCGCCGTTGGCGGCGAGATATTCGCGGCGCTCGGCCATGCGGTCGCCGCCGCGGTAATCGGTGATGAACCCGCCGGCCTCCTTGACCAGCAGCAGCCCCGCGGCGGTGTCCCACAGGTCGAGATCGTCTTCCCAGAAGCCGTCCATCCGCCCCGCCGCGACCCACGCCAGGTCCAATGCCGCCGAGCCGAAGCGGCGCACGCCCGACACCTCGGGGGCGATGGCGGCGTAGATCTTGCTCCACGACGCGACATCGCCGCGCCCGCAGTGCGGCAGGCCGGTGCCGATCAGGCATTCCGACAGGTTGCGGCGCGACGAAACGCGCAGGCGGCGGTCGAGCAACCACGCGCCGCGGCCCTTCTCGGCCCAGAACGTCTCGTCGGTCAGCGGCTGGTAGACCAGGCCGTGGCTGATCTCGCTGCCGCCGCCGGGCTTGGGCTCCTCGACCGCGATCGAGATCGCGAAATGGGGCACGCCGTGGAGGAAGTTGGTGGTGCCGTCCAATGGATCGACGATCCACCGCGGCTTGTCCGGATTGCCGGCGATTTCGCCGCCTTCCTCGAGCAGCAGCCCCCAGTCGGGGCGCGCGGTGCGCAGTTCGTCGACGATCGACTGCTCGGCGCGCTTGTCGGCCATCGACACGAAGTCGGCCGGGCCCTTGCGGCTGACCTGGAGCTGCTCGACCTCGCCGAAATCACGCCGCAGCCGCGGGGCCGCCTTGCGCGCCGCGCGGGTCATGACGGTGATCAGGCCGGAGTGGGAGACCATCAGTCGGCGCGGCGGACGTAGGTCTGCTCGTAGACATCGACCACGATCCGGGTGCCGGCGCCGATGTGCGGCGGAACCATCACGCGGACGCCGTTGTCGAGCACCGCGGGCTTGTAGCTCGACGACGCGGTCTGGCCCTTCACCACCGCGTCGGCTTCGACGATCAGCGCTTCGATGGTGTCGGGCAATTGCACCGAAATCGCCCGCTCGTCGTACAGTTCCATGACCACGTCCATGCCGTCCTGGAGGAACGCCGCGGCATCGCCGAGCAAGTCCTTGGGCAGGCTGATCTGCTCGTAGCTTTCCTTGTCCATGAAGGTCAGCATGTCGCCGTCGGCGAACAGGAACTGGAAGTCCTTGGTGTCGAGGCGGACGCGCTCGACCGTCTCGGCCGAGCGGAAGCGGACATTGTTCTTGCGCCCGTCGATGAGGTTCTTCAGCTCGACCTGCATGTAGGCGCCGCCCTTGCCCGGCTGGGTGTGCTGGATCTTGACCGCGCGCCAGATGCCGCCTTCATATTCGATGATGTTGCCGGGACGGATGTCCACGCCGCTGATCTTCATGCCTGTCTCGCGCCCTATTCATCCGTTCGGGCTGAGCTTGTCGAAGCCCTGCACTTGGCGTTTCAAGAACAGGACAGCCCTTCGACAGGCTCAGGGCGAACGGGGTGTGTGGTTGAACGCGGCCCCTTAGCCTGCGGCCTTCTTACCGGCAAGCAGCGGGTAGGGATTGACCGGGGTGCCCTGCCACCACTTCTCGCCCGCGCTCATGCGGTTGATCGCGAAATGGAGGTGGGGGCCGGATGGGTTGGCGTTGCCCGACACGCCGACGAAGCCGATCGGCGTTCCGCGCGCCACGCGCTGCCCCTCGCGCAAGCCGGGCGCATAGGCCGAGAGGTGCGCGTAATAATAATTCCACCGCCCGTCGTCGGAGCGGACATAAGCGGTAATCCCGCCGCCGCCCTCGCTGAAAAAGAGCTTTTCGACCCGCCCCGGCGCGGCGGCCACCACCGGGCGGCCACTCGGCGCCATGATGTCGATCGCGTCATGCACCCGCGCCCCGCCGGCGCGCGCCTGGGTGAAGGTGTCGACCAGTTCGCCGGGCTTGACCCCGACCACCGGGATGGCGAGCCCGGCGGGCCCGACCTCGACACCCTCGGCGACCGCGACATCGCGGTTGCCGACCTCGACCGTCGCGACATCGCCTTTGGGGTCGACTTTGCCATCGGTGCCCTGGGGCGCGCCGCGGATATTGAAGACAAAGATCCAGAACGCGCTGACCAGGATCGCCGTGACGATCGCGGTGCCGACGACTTTCATCAGGCCTGGAAGATCGCCGTGAAGCCCGGCTTCATCATCCGCGACAGCCGCAGCACGTCCCAATTGGTCATGCGGATGCAGCCCGAGGATTCAGCCCGGCCGATGGTTTGCGGCTCGTTGGTGCCGTGAATGCCGTAATGCTCCTTGGTCAGGTCGAGCCACGCCACGCCGACCGGGCCGTTAGGCCCCGGCGGCAAGGTCAGCTGCTTGTCGGTCTTGGGGTTGTTGAGCAACTCCGGCTGGTACTTGAACGGCGGCAGGAAGGCGTAGGTGGTGGCCTTCCAGCGCCCGATCGGCAGCGGATATTGCTTCGAGCCCATGGTCACCGGGAAGGCGGCGACCAGCTGCGGCTCGGCCTTAGCGGCGGCGGCCGGCTTCGCCTCGCTGTTCGACGCGCCGGGCACCGCGCCGCGATAGACCTTGAGCACGCCCTCGCTCTTGTCGACCACGACATAATCGCCCTGCGGCTGCTGCCCGTCGAT
Source organism: Sphingomonas sp. (assembly GCF_031426035.1). GTDB lineage: Bacteria > Pseudomonadota > Alphaproteobacteria > Sphingomonadales > Sphingomonadaceae > Sphingomicrobium. The sequence continues at coordinate 7,924 of NZ_JANPKO010000115.1, forward strand.
GTTGAGCGCGTTGAGCGCGCCGGCGCCATTGCCCTGGACCCCGGCATAGTCGCGCGAGGTCGGGACGACATTGGGCAGGCGCAGGGTCTGGCCAAGGCCGATCAATTTATCGGGGCCGTTCAAGGCAACGATCGTGTCGGGCGTGGTGTGGTAGCGCTCGGCCAGCCTCTCGAGCATGTTGCGGTAACCGAGGAACTTCAATTCGGCCTGTTTCTCCGGGTCGCTCGGGAACGGGTAGACAAATTGGCCGCGCACGTCGTCCTGGCCGAGGCGGACCATGACCGTCGAGGGCCGGTTGGCCTGGAGCAAGGCGCGGCGCGTCTCGCTGTCGAGCTTGCCGGTCGGGTCGAGCCCGCGCGCGCGCTGGAAGCTGCCCAGCGACAATTTGAACGATTCGCCGGCCTTGCCGTCGATCACGCCAGGCGAAAAGGCGTTGGCCGACAGCAGCACTTGGGCGTGGAACAGCTCGCCGTTGATCGGCGACCCCGGTGTGCCCGGCGCGGCGAACGGTTTTGCCGCGGCTGTGGGGGACGCGGTGGCGGCGGCCGGCTTGGGCTGCGCCTGCGCGATGGCGACGGCGGCGCTGGCCGCGCCGATCAGACCGGCGGCGAAACGAATGGTCCTGGACTGCACGCAACTCTCCTGTGGCGGGAAACATGTTCGGGTGTGCAACGATGCAGCCCCGACTAGTTTCCATTGCCGGGCTTGCGGACCGCGGCAGCGGCGGGAATGATGGCGGCCGGGGGAGCGGATGAAACCGACACTTGCGATTGCCGCCTTGCTGCTGATTTCGGGCGCCCCGGCGCGGGCCGAGCTCGACCTTGCGCGCGCCGATGTCAGCCGGCTTCCCAACGGGCTGATCGTCATCATCCTCGAGGACCGCACCCTTCCCGTCGTCAGCACCCAATTGCTGGTCAAGAGCGGCGCGCGGGACGAGACTGCGGGCAAGACCGGGCTGGCGCATTTCCTCGAGCATCTCGCGTTCCGCGCCAGCGCCGCGTTCCCGGGCGCCTCGGCGACCGAAGCAATCTACGATGCGGGCGGGGAATGGCACGGCTACACCTGGCTCGACCAGACGACGTACTACGCGACCGTGCCGCGCGACGGGCTCGACCTGCTGCTGCGGATCGAGGCCGACCGGCTCGCCAATGTGACCATCGACCCCGCCGCGCTCGCCGCCGAGAAGGGCGCGGTGATCACCGAGATGCACGGCTATGAGAACGACCCCTCGTCGGTGCTGCTCGATGCGGTCACCGCGACCGCGCTCCAGGCGCACCCGTACCGCAACAACACGATCGGCTACGAAAGCGATGTCGCGGCACTGACGCTGGACGACGCCAGCGATTTTTACCGGCGCCATTACACCCCGGCCAACAGCGTGCTGTCGATCGTCGGCGATATTTCGACGGCGCAGGCCAAGGCGCTGGTCGCGCGGCATTTCGGCGCGATTGCGGCGCGCCCGGCGCCGCTCCGCACGGCGGCGGTCGAGCCGCCCCAGCGCGGCGAGCGGCGGACGATGCTGGCCGGGCCGACCGACCGCCCGATGTTCACCCTCGCCTTCCCCGCGCCGGCCGCGTCGAACCGCGACTTCGCGGCGTTCCTCGTGCTCCAGCAGTTGCTGGGCGGCGGCTCGGGGATCAATTTCGACCACAACGACTGGGGCACGCCGGCCAAGCCGGGATCGCTGCTTGAGGGCGCCGCGGACGGCATCGCGACCTGGTTCATCCCGACCGCCGACCGCTACATTTTCACGATCAAGGGTGCGCTTCCAGACGGCGCGAGCGAGGTTGCGGTCGAGCAGGCGCTGGCCGAGCGGCTCGCGCGGGCTGGTGACACGACCCCGGCCAAGCTCGCCGCCGCCAAGGCCGCCGTGCGCCAGCAATTGGCCGAGGACGTCGAGACCACCGAGGACGCCGCGCACCAGCTTGCGTACTTCGAGGGCATCGGCGCGCTCGACACGCTGATCGGCCTGCCCCGCGCGGTCGCGGCGGTCAGCGCGGCCGACATCGCGCGAGTCGCCCGCGCTTATCTCGCCCCGAGCCAGCGCACGGTCGGCTGGCTGGTGCCGGGCGAGGCGCCGGCAACGGGCAAACTCGGTGCCGGGTCGCCATCTGCGGCCCAACCGCGCGCGGGCAAGCCGGCACAAGCCTTCGCGCTGTCGCCGCCGGTGCTGCGCACACTTTCCGCCGGGCTCCCGGCGATCGTCCAGGCCAGCCCGCTGTCGCCGAACGTGACGGTGGAACTGCTGCTGTCCGCGCCCGTCACCGGCGAACAGCCGCCGCGCGATTTGCCCGGGCTGGGGCGGGTCGTCCGCTCGGGCCCGGCGTCGGCGTTGCCCGCGCTGATCGCCGAGGCGTCAGAGGCCGCGCGGGCGGCGCCGTTGCCGCAGGTCATTGCCAGCGACGATCCCGACACCCGCATCCAGCAGATGATCGCCAGCGAGACCGCGCCGTTGACGGTCAACCCGCCGCAACCGATCGCGGTCGTGGTCAGTGGGGCGGTGCAACCGGCCAACGCCTTTGCCACGCTCGAGCAAGCGATCGGGCGCACTGCGGCCGCGACATTGCCCGCGCCGCCGGCAGCGCGGCAACCGCACCAGAAAGTCGTCGCGGAGATCGCGAAGCCGCTATCCCAAGGCGCGCTCGGCTACGTCGTCGCCACGCCGCCGCCGGGCACCCGCGACGGGCTTGCGTGGCGAATGCTGCTGTACATTCTGACGCACGATTATTCGGGACGGCTCGGCCGCTCGGCGATCGGCGACAAGGGCCTCGCCTACCATATTTATTCGAGCTTCCGGACCGACGGCCGGCGCGCCTGGGCGACCGTCTGGACCGGGGTCGACCCGGCCCACGCCGACGCCCTCGAAGCCGAGCTCAAGGCGCAGCTCGCCGGCCTCCAGTTCAATCCCCCGACCACCGCCGAGGTCGAGGCGGCCCGCCGCCACCTCCTCGGCCGCGACCTCAGCGCTGCTCAAAACAATGCGGAAATTGCTGACAAGCTCGCCCGCCAGTTCGTCGAGACCGGCGGCGTGCGCAGCCATGCCGAGCTGGCGGCGCTGCTGGCGACGATCACCCCGGCCGACCTCGCCGCGATCGCCCCCGCCTTCGCCCGCGGCACCATCCTGCGGGTCGATGTCGGGGTGAAACGCTAGCCCTTCAGCACGCCCTCGAACGCGGCGACCGCGGCGGCCGGATCGTCCCTGCCCCACACCGCCTGGCACATCGCGAGGAAATCGGCGCCGGCCGCGACCAATGGCGCGGCATTGTCCGGGGTGATCCCGCCGATCGCCACGCACGGCAGCTCGAACAGGCTCGCCCACCAGCTCAGCAGCGCCGGCTCGGGGCGGTAATTGCTCGGCTTGGTGGTGGTTTCGTAGAACGCCCCGAACGCGACATAATCGGCGCCGTCCTCGCCTGCCTGCATCGCCAGGTGGCGGCTGTCGTGGCAGGTGCGGCCGATCTGGGCCGCGGGGCCGAGCGATGCGCGCGCGTCGCGGATGTCGCCGTCGGACTGGCCGAGATGCACGCCGTCGGCGCCGAGGCGCTTGGCCAAGGCGACGCTGTCGTTGACGATGAACGCGGTGGCAAAATCGGCGCAGATCCGCTGCAGCGGCTCGGCCAGCCGCGCCAGCTCATGCTCGCCGATGTCCTTGACGCGCAGCTGGAACGCCGCGACCGGCGCCCCGCCGAGCGCCGCCTTCAAGCGGTCGGGGAAGGAGCCGCCGACCTCCTGCGGGCTGATCAAATACAGCTGGCACGGCTCGCGCCGCGGCGGCGGCGGAAACAGCGAAAGGTCGAATTCGTCGTCGTTCATGGGCGGCTCATTAGCCGGGCGGGATGCTGCGTCCAATGAAAGCTGTCGTCGCCCTCGCCGCCACCCTCGCGCTGTCGGCCTGCACCGCGTTCGCCTCGACCTACTCGGCGTCGGGCGCGGCGGCCACCGTCCCGCTCGCCGCAACCGCGAGCGTAGGCGGGTTGCACATCCGCCCGCTGGCCGTGCTCGAGGACAGCCGCTGCCCGGCCAGCGTCCAGTGCGTGTGGGCGGGCCGGGTGCGGATCCGCGCGGCGATCTCCCCCCAGCACCTGCCTGTCGCGAGCGGCCCCGACGCGCCGTCGACCGCGGTCGGGCGCGAGCTTGACCTGACGCTGGGCGTTCCGGTGGTCGAGTTCGGCCGGACGGTGCTGCTGGCGGCGGTCGAGCCGGCGATCGCCGTCCCCGGTACGCCTGGCCCGGGCGCCTACCGCTTCACCTTCACCGTCGTCCGCGCGCGCTAGGCGGCCGCCGGCGCCGGTTCGGCGACCGACGCGGCGTGGATCTCATCGATCGCCGCGCCGAGCGTGCGGTCGAACTGTTCGTCGCTCATGTCGGCGCGCAAGTCCTCGAGCAAAGCGCGCGAGAAACTGGCGATGACGCCGCGGTTGCGGGCCAGCTCGCGGCACGCCTGTTCGCGCGTGAACCCGCCCGACAGCGCGACCACGCGGGCCACCCGCGGATGGTCGACCAGCGGCGCGTAAAGGTCGGCCGTAGTCGGCAGGGTCAGCTTGAGCATCACCTTTCCGTCTCCCGGCAGCCCGTCCAGCGCGGCCTTGAGCTCGGCCAGCAGGATGTCCTCCGCCGCGGCGCGGTCGGGCGCCTTGATCGACACCTCGGGCTCGATGATCGGCACCAGCCCGTGCGCCATGATCTGCTCACCCACCTCGAATTGCTGGCTGACCACCGCCGCGATCCCGCTGGGTGACGCGCGCTCGATCACCGAGCGCATCTTGGTCCCGACGATGCCCTTGGCGACGGCGCGCCCGAGCAAGGCGTCGAGCCCCGGGTTGGGCTTCATCAACTTGACCCCGTCGGCCTCGTCCTCGAGCCCCTTGTCGACCTTGAGGAACGGCACCACCCCGCGCTCCCGCAGCAGCTGGGGGACCGGCTTGCCGTCGGCCTCGCCGTCCATCGTCTTCTCGAACAGGATCGCGCCGAGCACCTTGTCGCCGGTAAACGACGGCGCGGTGATGATGCGCACCCGCATCTTGTGGACCAGCGCGAACATCTGATCGTCGTTGGCGTACGCGTCGGCGCCGATGCCGTACGCCTTGAGCGCGCCCGGCGTCGATCCGCCCGACTGGTCGAGCGCGGCGATGAACCCCTGTCCGCCTGCGATCCGGGCCATCATTTCAGAGTCTTGCATCGTCCTTGTCCTCGTCAAGCATCGCTGTGGTAGTGGGGCCGGCGGCGGCACCGGCAACGCGTGTAACCGCGCGGATGTTCATCGCCACCGAAATTCTCGAGCCGCTGCCCTGCCACGGATCGACCGAATGGGCGAGCCAGGCGGGGAACAGCACCATCAGCCCGGCGACGGGCCGGATCGCGGCGAAGATCTCCGCGTCCTCATTGTTGAAGCGCAGCGAGGGCGCGTGCATGCGCAGCCCGGGCATCCGTGGGTCGTGCAGCACCAGCGCGCCGCCTTCGCCCTCCCCCACCCGCACGTAATAGACCGCCGACCAGAACGAGCCGGCGTGCACGTGGGCGCGGTTGGACGCCCCCGCCGCGCTGACATTGGCCCAGGCATCGACGCTCCAGGTCGCGCTGCCGCCGCGCGTCGTCCTGGTGTTGGCCGTCGCCAGCGCGGTCGCATGGTCGATCAGCCGCTTGCCCGCGGCCCCCGCCCAGGCCGGCAGATCGTGCTTCGACTGCCAGCCGCCCTGGTTCGACATGCGCAAGCCCGGATCCTCGTTCATCCGCGCCAGGATTGCGGTCTCGAGCGCGGCGTTGAGCGTCGCGGCGTCGTCGAGCTCATCAATGATCACCGGCGTCGCGAACAATTGCACCACGCGGCCACCGGCCTTGGGCGGGTCGGTAGGAGTCATGCCTGCAGCGCCGCCACGCCCGGCAGCACCCGCCCTTCCATCCACTCGAGGAACGCCCCGCCGGCGGTCGACACGAAGGTGAAATCATCGGCCACGCCGGCGTGGTTGAGCGCGGCGACGGTATCGCCCCCGCCGGCGACCGAAACCAGGCTGCCGTCCTTGGTCAACGCCGCGGCGGTCTTGGCGAGCGCGACCGTGGCGGCGTCGAACGGGGGTGTCTCGAACGCGCCGAGCGGCCCGTTCCACACCAAGGTGCGGCAATTCTTGAGCACGTCGGCGAGCGCCTCGACCGCGGCGGGGCCGACGTCGAGGATCATCTCGTCCGCCGCGACTTCGTGGACGTTGCAGGTGCGCACGGACGGCGGGTTGGCGGCGAATTCCTTCGCCACCACCACGTCGTAGGGCAAATGGATGGTGCAGCCGGCGGCCTCGGCGCGGGCGAAAATGCCCTCCGCTTCGCCGGTCAAATCATGCTCGGCGAGCGACTTGCCGATGGCGACGCCGCGCGCGGCGAGAAAGGTGTTGGCCATGCCGCCGCCGATGATCAGGTGATCGACCTTGCTGACCAGGTGGCCGAGCACGGCGAGCTTGGACGACACCTTGGCCCCGCCGACCACCGCGGCGACCGGGCGCTCGGGGTTGCCGAGGGCTTTTTCCAGCGCCTTCAATTCGGCCTCCATCGCGCGGCCGGCGAAGCTCGGCAGGAGGTGTGCCAGGCCCTCGGTCGAGGCGTGGGCGCGGTGGGCGGCGGAGAAAGCGTCGTTGACGTAAAAATCGCCGAGCGCGGCCATCGCCTGGGCCAGCGCGGGGTCGTTGATCTCCTCGCCAAGATGAAAACGGGTGTTTTCGAGGATGCCGATATTGCCCGGCAGCATGGTCATTACGCCGCGCTCGGCCTCGGGGCCCTGGCAGTCCTCGATGAAGCGCACCGAGCGGCCGCTGAGCAGGGTCAGCGGGCGAACCAGTTGCGCGGTCGACATGTCGGGGCGGTTTTGCCCCCTGGGGCGGCCGAAATGCGACAGCAGGAGGACGATCGCGTCGCGGTCGGCGAGCTCGAGCACAGTCGGCAGGAGGGCGCGCAGGCGGGTGTCGTCGGCGACCGAGGCGCCGTCCATCGGGACGTTGAGGTCAACGCGCACCAGGACGCGCTTGCCGGCGAGGTCGTCGGGGAGGTCGTCGAGGGTTTTGAACTGGGTCATCCATTCTCCAATTCCCCTCCCGCTCGCGGGAGGGGTTAGGGGTGGGGATGTCAGTCAGGCCCACCCCTTCGTCGCTTCGCTCCTCTTCCCCTCCCGCGAGCGGGTGGGGGACAGCTAACCCAATTTCGCCATCGCCGCGGCGGTGTCGACCATGCGGTTGGAGAAGCCCCATTCATTGTCGTACCACGACACGACGCGGACCAATTTGCCCTCGAGCACCGCGGTTTCGAGGCTGTCGACGGTCGAGCTTGCGGGATTGTGGTTGAGGTCAATCGAGACCAATGGCTCGTCGGTGAAGTGAAGGATGCCCTTCAATGGCCCGCTCTCGCTGGCCGCCTTCAACGCGCCGTTGACCTCCTCCACGCTGGTGTCGCGCTTGGGGGTGAAGGTCAAATCGACCAGGCTGACGTTGGGGGTCGGAACGCGGATCGCCGAGCCGTCGAGCTTGCCTTTCAGTTCGGGCAGCACCTCGCCGACCGCGCGCGCGGCGCCGGTGGTGGTCGGGATGATCGACATCGCGGCGGCGCGCGCGCGGCGCATGTCGGGGTGGATCTGGTCGAGGATCTTCTGGTCGTTGGTGTAGGCGTGGATGGTGGTCATCAGCCCGCGCTCGATCCCGATCACGTCGTTCATCACCTTGGCCACGGGGGCGAGGCAATTGGTGGTGCACGAGGCGTTGGAGACGATCGTGTGCTCAGGCGTCAATTTGTCGTGGTTGACGCCGTAGACGACGGTCAGATCGGCGCCCTTGGCCGGGGCCGAGATCAGCACCCGCCCGGCGCCGGCATCGAGATGCTTCTGGCCGCCCTCCTTGTCGGCGAAGAAGCCGGTGCATTCGAGCGCGATTTCGACGCCGTTGGCGGCGTGGGGTAATTTGGCCGGGTCGCGCTCGGCAGTGACGTGGATCCGCTTGCCGTTGACGATCAGGTCGTTGCCGTCGGCGCGGACTTCGCCCGGGAACGGCCCGTGGACGCTGTCGCGCTTGAACAGCATGGCGTTGGACTTGGCGTCGGCGAGGTCGTTGATCGCCACCAGCTCGAGCCCGCAGTCGGGCCGCTCGAGGATGGCGCGGGCGACCAGCCGCCCGATGCGGCCGAAGCCGTTGATTGCAACTTTGGTCATTTTCCCAGTCTCTCCAGGATGCTCGGGGTGATGGCCTCGCTCGTGAGGCCGAAATGCTCGTACAGGTCCGCCGCCGGGGCCGAGGCGCCGAAGCGGTCGATGCCGATCCTCAGGCCGTGCAGCCCGGTATAGCGCTCCCAGCCAAAGGTCGTGCCGGCCTCGATCGAGACCCGCAGGATTTCGCGGTTGGAGACATCGGGCAATATGTCCTCGCGCCAGGCCGCGTCCTGCGCATCGAACAATTCGAAGGACGGCATCGAGACGACATCAGCGCCGATGCCCTGCCCTTCCAGCGCACTGGCGACATCGAGCGC
>NZ_JANPKO010000116.1:0-9122 GCF_031426035.1 Sphingomonas sp.
GCCAACGCCCGCCGGCCCGAGGCGGTCGGCGCGCTGATCGACGATGCGCGGGCCAAGGGCGCACGCGTGCTCGCCGGCGGCGGTCCCGGGGACGGCGGCTTCTTCTTCCAGCCGACCCTGCTGGCCGACGTCTCCAACGAAGCCGAGATCATGAACGAGGAGCCGTTCGGCCCGGTCGCCGTGAGCCGCGCGTTCAAGGATTTCGACGAGGCGATCCACGAGGCCAACCGCCTGCCGTTCGGGCTCGCCGCGTTCGCCTTCACCGAGAACGGCCGCCGCGCCAATTTGCTCGGCGACGCGATCGAGAGCGGGATGGTCGGGATCAACACCTTCGCCATCTCGATGGCCGACGCGCCGTTCGGCGGGGTCAAGGATTCGGGCTTCGGCAGCGAAGGCGGCAAGGAAGGCCTGGAAAGCTACCAGGTCGTGAAAGCGATCCATTTGGCCTGATCGAGCGGCTCGATGACCCCTCTGCTCGCCCAGCGCCTAATCGCCGTGCCGTTCCTGGTGCTCGGCGCCTGGTGCCTGTTTCTGCCGCGGATGGTCGAGCAGCTTGGTTTCCGCCCGGAATATTATCACGGCACCGCGACCACCGCGTTGATGATGGGCTGCTTCGGCGCCCAGGCGGTGCTCGCCGGGCTGTTCGCCTGGTTCAGCCGGTTCACGCGCACGACGTTCCTCGTCTACGGGATCGCGCTGCTGCCGTTCTTCTGGTTCAATTACTGGTTCGTGTTCGTGGTGCCGATGTTCAACGAATGGATGCTGCTCGACTTCGGCGCCAACGTCGCGATGCTGGTGCTGTGCGTGATCGGCTACCGCGCGTCCGCGAGAGAGACCGCCTAAAGCTGGTCGAGGTCGGGCATGTTGCCGGGGTCGAACTTCAGGTCGGCGATCGCGTGTAGGTGATGCAGGCGCGCGTTGAGGCACGGCAAATGGAGCCAGAAGCCTCGGCCCATGCTGTTCATGTTGTAGGCGTCATAGAGGCTGATCCCCCACAGCTCGTGGCGCGCCACCGGCTGGTCGCAGAATGCGCAGGTGCCCCCTACCTCGGCCAGCGGCGCGCCGACCTTGGCCTCGATATGCTCGCTGTCCCACGGCTCGAAATCGACCTCGGGGTTTAGCCGGTCGATCAGCCGCGTCAGCTCGGCGAGCCACTCGTTGGGCGCGACGTCCTCGCTCGCTTCCGCCCATAATTCGGAGAGCTCGGAATGGCGCATGACGTGGAGCACCGCGTTGCGCGCCTGGTGGAACAGCAGGCTGTCCGGCTCGCCCGCGCTGGCAAGGCGGTCGGCGAGATCGGCAGGGAAATCGGGGATGCGGCGCCCGAGCATCATCGCGACGCACTCGGATGCGGCCAGCAGCTCGCACGCGAAATCGCTGTCGACGACCAGCTCGGTCTCGCTGCCATGCGCGTCGGTGTCGCGTTTCAACTTCGCGAACGGCTGGCGGACATCGTCGACCGACTTGACCCCGGCCGCCCAATCCATCGCCGTGTCGTTCTCGAAATTGCCGGCGCCCCACGCACCCATTGTCCCGCTCCTTTGGGCCGAATGGTAACGGCCCGCCCGCCGCTGTCAAAACGGAGGCGGCACGCCTCTGCTAAATAACTTCGTTAAGTGTCTGCAACTAATCTGGATTAAAATCGTTGGTGTAGAATCGTCGGGGGTCTTGGGCATCCCGGCGGCTGAGAGACGCAGCGCTCCCGCTCGCCGGGAGATCCTTGTGCTAAATCAAAAACCCGTCCTGATCGTTGAGGACAATGTCTATCTCGCGCTCGACCTGTCGTGCGCGGTCGAGGACATGTGCGGCCGCGTGGTCGGCCCGACGCGCACCGCGGCCGAAGCGATCGAGCTGCTGCGCTCCGAGCCGGTCGCGGCGGCGATCCTCGATTGCCAGCTCGCCGACGATGAGCTCGAGCCGCTGGCCGGGCGGCTCGCCCAGTTGCAGGTGCCGTTCATCATCCACACCGCGTCCCACCCGCCGGCCTGCATCCGCGCCAACCATCCCGACATCCCGGTGCTGTTCAAACCGCTGCAGCCAAGCGCCGTGCTGGCTGCCTGCTGGTCCAGATCGCCAAGGCCGCCGAGCACGGTGGCACCGGCCGACAGGGCTGAACGCGCCTAAACAAAGTTAGGCACACCACCTTAAATGGTATAGAGTGCAATCATCACCGGGCCCCTATCGTGGCTTCCTGGTGGCTGAGAGACATTGCAGCGCTCCCGCCTGGCGGAGTGTTTCAATGCCCGAGAACCCCCCTCCCGACCTGTCGCTGATGGTGCGCAAGCTGAGCCTGTGGGGTGAGCTGGACGCGGCTGACCGCGATGCCATCCTCGCTCTGCCGCATCAACGCCGCCGCCTCGACGCCGGCCAGTACATTGTGTGGGACGGCGACGCGCCGCAGTTCACGTGCCTGCTGCTGTCGGGCTTCGCCTATCGCCACAAGCATGCCGGCAACGGCGGCCGCCAGATCCTCTCGATCCACATGAAGGGCGACATCGTCGACCTGCAGAACTCGCTGCTCGGCATCGCCGACCACGACGTGCAGATGCTGACCGCGGGGGAGATCGCGCTGGTCCCGGTCGATGTCATCCGCGAGCTTGCCTTCAGCCATCCGGCGATCGGCATGGCGATGTGGTACGAGACGTTGGTGGAAGGGTCGATCTTCCGCGAGTGGGTGCTCAACATCGGGCGGCGCGATGCGCGCACCCGGGTCGCCCATCTGCTGTGCGAATTCGCGCTGCGGCTCGAGGTCGCCGAGATCGGCAAGCCCGACAGATACGAATTGCCGATCACCCAGGAGCAGCTCGCTGACGCGGTCGCGCTGACCTCGGTCCTCGTCAACCGCACGCTCATGAAGCTCGAGGCCGACGGGCTGATTACCCGCACCAAGCGGATGATCTCGATCGGCGACTGGAAGAAACTGGCCGAGGTCGCCGACTTCCACCCGCGCTATTTGCACCTCGAGCAGCGCAAGTCGGGCCGGTCGCGCGCGGCATAGCCCGCGCGCACCGTTAAGTTTCCCGCTTCCGCCGGTCATGCCAGGCCGGTAGAGGCGGGCCATGACCTCCACCACCCTCCGCACCGGCGGCCGCATCCTCGTCGACCAGCTTCGTATCCAGGGCTGCGACCGCGCCTTCACCGTGCCCGGCGAGAGCTTCCTCGCGGTGCTCGACGCGCTCCACGACACCCACGAGATCGACCTCGTGGTGTGCCGCCAGGAAGGCGGGGTCGCGTACATGGCCGACGCCGACGGCAAGATGACCGGGCGGCCTGGCGTGGCGTTTGTGACGCGCGGGCCTGGCGCCACCAACGCTTCGGCCGGGGTCCATGTCGCGTTCCAGGATTCGACCCCGATGATCCTGTTCGTTGGCGACCTCGACCGCGCCGACCGCGACCGCGAGGGCTTCCAGGAAATCGACATGGCGGCGTTCTTCGCCCCGATCGCCAAATGGGCGGCGCGTATCGACGATGCGCGGCGCATCCCCGAATATGTCGCGCGCGCCTGGCGTGTGGCGACCGCCGGCCGGCCCGGTCCGGTGGTGCTGGCAATTCCCGAGGACATGCTGCGCGACGAGGTCGAGGTGCCCGACCGGCCGCCGGTGCCGCCGGTCTCGGAAACCCCCGACCCCGGCGCGATCGCCGCGCTGTTCGAGCTATTGAAGGACGCCGCGGCGCCGGTGGCGATCGTCGGCGGCGCCGACTGGAGCCCGTGCGCGGCGCATCATTTCGCCAATTTCGCCGGCCGCCACGGCATTCCCATCGCCGCCGCCTTCCGCCGCCAGGACGCGATCGCCAACGACTGCCGGGTCTATGCCGGGCAATTGGGCTACGGGCCCAATCCCAAATTGCAGCAGCGCGTGCGCGAAGCGGACCTGTTGCTGGTGGTCGGCGCGCGCCTCGGCGAAGCGACCACCGACGGCTACAAACTGATCACCCCCGACCACCCCGGCCAGCTCCTCGTCCACGTCCACCCCGACCCCAACGAGCTGGGCCATGTCTATCACGCCGACCTGCCGATCTGCGCCGACATGGGTGAGTTCGCGCAGATGGCCGACGAATGGCAGGACCCCGAGCTGGTGCGCTTCGGCTCGGGCGACGAGGCGCACGCCGAATGGCTCGACTGGTCCGAGCCCAAACCCAGGGACGGCGTGGCCCTCGACCTCGGCCCATGCGTCAAGGCGATGCGCGACGCGCTGCCCGCCGACACCATCATTTGCAACGGCGCCGGCAATTTTTCGGGATGGTGGCACCGCTACTGGCGCTACGGCGCGGCGCCCACCCAGCTCGCGCCGACCAGCGGGACGATGGGCTACGGCCCGCCCGCCGCGGTCGCCGCGAGCTTGCGCTTCACCGACCGCGTGGTGGTGTGCGTCGCGGGCGACGGCGATTTCCTGATGAACGGGCAGGAGCTGGCGACCGCGGCGGCGCGCGGCGCCAACCTGCTGGTGATCCTCGTCGACAACCAGAGCTACGGCACCATCCGCATGCACCAGGAGCGCGATTATCCGACGCGCATTTCGGGCACTACGCTGGCCAACCCCGATTTCGCGGCGCTCGCCCGCGCCTATGGCGGCTGGGCCGAGACGGTCGAGAAAACCGCCGATTTCGCCCCAGCCCTCGCTCGGGCGATGGAGCAAAAAGGCATCCGCCTGCTTCACTGCAAGACCGACGTCGAAGTGATCAGCAACGCGACGACGATCGGCGCGCTCCGCGCCCGCAGCTGAACGACGGATCTGGAGAAGCGCGGTCTAGCGCGATTCGCCGGTCTTGCGCTCGCTGCCGTAACCGTAGGTGAGGTGCTTGAACTGCCGCCGGCCGGCGAGGGCGCTGAGCGGGGCGCTGGGATCACGCGCCGCCTTGATCTGTTGCGGGGTGACCGCGAACAGCGCGTAAAGTTCCTCGCGCGCTGCGAGCTTCTGCGGAGTTGTTTTGCGGAACGGCATGGCTTGTCCCCAATGGCTGCGAACTAAACAGCCGGCCCGCGAAATTGGGCAGCACAACCACGACCGTTATGGCGCAGATGCCTATCCGCGCGAGTGATCGCGCAGCGCCTCGTTGAGGCGGTAAGCGGCGGTGCGCTGGCGCTCGTCCTGCTCGCGGCGGCCCGGCCCGGGCGGCTTTCGCTCGGCCGGCCGAGCAGCGGCGAGCCGGCTCAGCAACTCGGCCCAGGCGACGGCTGGGCTGGTTGTCGCGGGGCGGGCGCGCGGCATCAGTCCCTTCACCCGGAATCTCCCTCATGAGGAAGACGAGCGCGGCGCGGAAAAGCTCCGGAGCAGCGCGTCCGTTTCGGAGTCATCTCGCCGCGCAGTGCTACCCCCCGACGAGGGGGACGAAGCGCACGGCGCACAAATCGTCCCGGGCGAGTCGGCCCGCGCCGTCTCTCGTCAGCCGCACCAGTTGCTGGATGCCGCCGGGCGCGCCGAGCGGAATCACCCGCCGCCCGCCGGGGCCGAGCTGGTCGACCAGCGCGGGCGGGACGGCCGGCGCGGCGGCGGCGGTCAGGATCGCGTCGTAGGGCGCCGCGGCAGGCCAGCCGCCGGTGCCGTCGCCATCGACGATCCGGACATTGGCCAGGCCCAGCCGGGCGAGGCGCGCGCGCGCCGCGTCGGCCAGCTCGGCATGCCGTTCGACCGCCACCACCGAAGCGGCGAGATGGCCGAGGATGGCGGCGGCGTAACCCGACCCCGCGCCAACCTCGAGCACGCAATCGCCGCCGCCGACAGCGGCCGCGTCGACCATCAGCGCGACGATGTACGGCTGGCTGATGGTCTGTCCGGCAGCGATCGGCAGCGGGTGGTCGCCATACGCTTCGGCGGCGTATTCGGCGGCGACGAACAGTTCGCGCGGGACGGCGCGGAACGCCGCCAGCAGCGCCGGGTCCCGCACTCCACGGGCGGCGATGTGAAGCTCGATCATGTCCTCGCGGAGACGCGCGAAATCTGGCATGATCGATCGCGCATAGCACGCCTGGGGTGTTGGCATGAATGCGAGCGATGCCGCCTTCGCCGGATCGATCCCGGCGCTCTACGACCGCCACCTTGCGCCGCTGCTGTTCGAGCCGTTCGCCAGGGTCGTGGCCGAGCGCGCCGCCGCGCTGCGGCCGCAGCGGATCCTGGAGACCGCCGCCGGCACGAGCGTGGTGACCGCTGCGCTGCACGACGCGCTGCCGGAGGCGGAGATCGTCGCCACCGACCTCAACCAGGGCATGCTCGACGTCGCCGCCCGGCGCTTCGCGTCCGATAAAGTGCGGCTGGCGGCGGCCGACGCGCAGGCGCTGCCGTTCGAGCCCGCCCGGTTCGACCTCGTGGTGTGCCAGTTCGGCGTGATGTTCTTCCCCGACAAGGTCGAGGCCAATCGCGAGGCGCGCCGGGTGTTGCGCGACGGCGGGCATTACCTCGCGGTGATCTGGGACCGGCTCGAGCGCAATCCGGTGTCCAAGGCGGCGTCGCAAGCGGTCGCCGAACTGTTTCCCGGCAATCCGCCGCGCTTCCTCGAGCGGACGCCGTTCGGCTACGGCGATCCGACCTGGATCGAGCATGATCTGGTCGCCGCCGGCTTCACCGACATCGAGTTCGAGACCGTCGTGCGGACCAGCCGGGTCAAGGCGAGGGACGCCGCCGCCGGGCTTGCGCTCGGCTCCCCGCTACGCGCCGAAATCGAGGCGCGCGACCCGGCCATGCTCGACGCCGCGGTGGAGGCGGCGGCCGCGGCGCTGGCACCGTGGGAGGGGCAGGACGGCCCGATGTCGGCGCACCTGGTGACGGCGGTCAAATAAGGCCGGCGAGCGGCGACGACGGGTCGGCGTAGAGGCGCTTTTGCATGCGGCCGGCGCGGTAGGCCAGGCGCCCGGCCTCGACCGCGGCCTTCATCGCGCGCGCCATCAGCAGCGGGTCCTTGGCCTCGGCGATCGCGGTGTTCATCAGCACCCCGTCACAGCCCAGCTCCATCGCCTCGGCGGCGTCGCTCGCGGTCCCGACCCCGGCATCAACCAGCACCGGCACTTTGGCGCCTTCCACAATCAGCCGGATCATGACGCGGTTCTGCAGGCCTAGCCCCGAGCCGATCGGCGCGCCCAGCGGCATGATCGCGACCGCGCCGGCATCCTCGAGCCGCTTCGCCGCGATCGGGTCGTCGGCGCAATAGACCATCGGCTCGAAGCCTTCCTTGGCCAGCACCTCGGTCGCGCGCAGCGTCTCAATCATGTCAGGATAGAGCGTCTTGGCCTCGCCCAGCACCTCAAGCTTGACCAAAGTCCAGCCGCCCGCCTCGCGCGCCAGGCGCAATGTCCGCACAGCCTCGTCGCCGGTGAAGCAGCCCGCGGTATTGGGCAGGTAAGTGATCGTCTTGGGGTCGATGAAGTCGGTCAGCAGCGGCTGGCCGGGGTCGGCGATATTGACCCGCCGCACCGCGACGGTGACGATCTCCGCGCCCGAGGCGGCGACCGCGGCGGCATTCTCCTCGAAGCTCTTATACTTGCCGGTGCCGACGATCAGCCGCGAGGTGAAGGTGCGGCCGGCGACGCTCCAGCTGTCGGTTGCGATGGGGGTCTCGGCGTTCACTCAACCGCCCCCGACGAAGGTGACGATCTCATAGTCGTCGCCGTCCTCGACCTGAACCTCGCCGAGCGTCCCGCGCGGAACCACCGCGAGATTGCGCTCCACCGCGACGCGCAGCGGGTCGAGCCCGAGCTGGTTGACCATCTCGGCGATCGTCGTGTTGCCCGGAACGCGGCGGTGCTCGCCGTTGATGCGGACCGAAAGGGAGCCATCGAGGGTCATTGACAAGCGCAGATAGGAAGCTCCACCGCCAAGCGCAAATGAGCGGCACGGTGTTTGTCCTGAACGGCCCCAACCTCAACCTGCTCGGCACCCGCGAGCCGGAGATTTACGGGCACGACACGCTCGACGACATCGCCGCGCGGCTGACCGAACGCGCCGCCGAGCTGGGGCTGGCCCTCGATCTTCGCCAGTCGAACCACGAAGGCCATCTGATCGACTGGCTGCACGAGGCGGCGGCGAGCGGCGCCACAGCGGTAATCCTCAACCCGGGCGGCTATTCCCACACCTCGGTCGCGCTCCACGATGCGGTGAAAGCGATCGCGGTGCCGGTGATCGAGGTCCACCTGAGCGACCCCGCGGCGCGCGAATCGTTCCGCCAGACCGACCTCGTCGCGCTTGCCGCGCGCGAGGTGATCAAGGGCCACGGCGCTGACGGCTATATTCTCGCACTGGACGCGGCGGCGCGGCTCTGACAGGAACCGCGCCACGTCAAGAACAGGACTGACCATGGCCGATAAAAAGGACGACAGCCGCGCCGATGCCGGTGCGATGCGCATCGATCCGGCGCTGGTGCGCGAGCTCGCCGAACTGCTCACCGCCAACGAACTGCCCGAAATCGAAGTCGAGGACGGCGACCGCAAGATCAAGGTCGCGCGCGAGCCGGCGGCGCTGATCGCCGCGCCCGCCGCCGCTCCCCCGCCATCCACCGCAAGCGCCCCTGCCGCCGCTTCCGCCGCGCCCGCGCCGTCGGCGCCCGAAGTCAGCGGCGAAACGCTCAAGTCGCCGATGGTCGGCACCGCCTTCCTCTCGGCCGAGCCCGGGGCCAAGCCGTTCGTGACCGTCGGCCAGGCGGTTAAGGCCGGCGACACCGTGCTGATCGTCGAGGCGATGAAGGTGATGAACCCGATCACCGCGCCAACCGCGGGGACGGTCAAGCAAATCCTGATCGCCGACGGCCACCCGGTCGAGTTCGACCAGCCCTTGATGATCATCGGCTAGACCGTTGCCGCAGATCAAGAAGCTGCTGATCGCGAACCGCGGCGAGATTGCGCTGCGCATCCACCGCGCCTGCCACGAAATGGGCATCAAGACGGTGGCGGTCCACTCGACCGCGGACGCGGACGCCATGCACGTGCGGCTGGCCGACGAGACGGTGTGCATCGGGCCGCCCGCCGCCGCCGATTCCTACCTCAACATCGCCAACATCATCTCGGCCGCCGAGGTCGTCCACGCCGACGCCATCCACCCCGGCTACGGCTTCCTCTCGGAGAATGCGCAGTTCGCCGAGATCGTCGAGCTCCACAACATCGTGTGGGTCGGTCCCAAGCCCGAGCATATCCGCAT
>NZ_JANPKO010000117.1:0-4523 GCF_031426035.1 Sphingomonas sp.
GGCCAGGTCTACGAGAGCTTCAACATGGCCGCGCTGTGGGATCTGCCGGTGATCTACGCGATCGAGAACAACCAGTACGCGATGGGCACCAGCGTCGAGCGCTCGTCGTCCGAGCCCGATTTCTACAAGCGCGGGGAGAGCTTCCGCATTCCCGGCATCCAGGTCGACGGCATGGACGTGCTGGCGGTGCGCGGGGCGGCCGAGGAAGCGCTGGAATGGACGCGGGCGGGCAAGGGGCCGATCATCCTCGAACTCCTGACGTATCGTTACCGCGGGCATTCGATGTCCGACCCGGCCAAGTATCGCACGCGCGAGGAAGTGCAGAGCTTCCGCGAGGGCAAGGACCCGATCGAGCATGCCGCCAAGGACCTTGCCAAGCTCGGGGTCGGCGAGGATGAGTTGAAGGCAATCGACAAGCAAATCAAGGACATCGTGGTCGAAGCTGCGAAATATGCCGAGGATGCGCCGCAACCCGAACCGGGCGAGCTGTTCACCGACGTGCTGGTGGAGAGCTACTGATGGGCATCGAGCTGACCATGCCGGCGCTGTCCCCGACGATGGAGGAGGGGACGCTGGCCAAATGGCTGGTCAAGGAAGGCGACGCGGTGAAGTCGGGCGACATTCTCGCCGAGATCGAGACCGACAAGGCGACGATGGAGTTCGAGGCGGTCGACGAGGGGACGATCTCGAAGATCTTGGTCGCGGAAGGCTCGGACGGGGTGAAAGTCGGCACCCCGATCGCGTTGATGGCGGGCGAAGGTGAGGACGCGAGTGCAGAACCCGATCGGGCTGAACCTGTCGCCACTATAGAAGCAAAGCAGGACAGTCCTTCGACAAGCTCAGGACGAACGGATGTCTCGGGGACGTCCGAGAGAGTGAGCTCGGGACGAGCGGAAGGCGAGGGGGATTCCAAGCCTGCTGCCGACACCGGCACTGCGCAGCTCGCCGCCGCGCCCAAAGCCCCCGCCGGGCCCGAAGTCCCCGCCGGCACCGCTCTGGTCTCGACCACCGTGCGCGAGGCGCTGCGTGACGCCATGGCGGAGGAAATGCGGCGCGACGAACGGGTGTTCGTGCTCGGCGAGGAAGTCGCGCAATACCAGGGCGCCTACAAGGTCACGCAGGGCTTGCTCGACGAATTCGGCCCCAAGCGCGTGATCGACACCCCGATCACCGAATACGGCTTTGCCGGGGTCGGCACCGGCGCCGCGATGGGCGGGCTGAGGCCGATCGTCGAGTTCATGACCTTCAACTTCGCGATGCAGGCGATCGACCACATCATCAATTCGGCGGCCAAGACCAATTACATGTCGGGCGGCCAGATGCGCTGCCCGATGGTGTTCCGCGGGCCCAACGGCGCGGCCAGCCGCGTCGCCGCCCAGCACAGCCAGAATTACGGGCCGTGGTACGCCTCGGTGCCCGGGCTGGTCGTCATCGCGCCGTACAGCGCGGCCGACGCCAAGGGACTGCTCAAGGCCGCGATCCGCTCCGAGGATCCGGTGGTGTTCCTCGAGAACGAGCTGCTCTACGGCGTCAGCTTCGACGTCCCCCAGCTCGACGATTACGTGCTTCCGATCGGCCAGGCGCGGATTGTACGCCCGGGCAAGGACGTGACCTTGGTCAGCTACTCGATCGGGGTCGGGGTCGCGCTCGAGGCGGCCGAGACGCTGGCGGGAGAGGGCATCGAGGCCGAGGTCATCGACCTGCGCACGCTGCGCCCGCTCGACAAGGCGGCGGTGCTCGAGAGCCTCAAGAAGACCAACCGCCTGGTGGTGGTCGAAGAAGGCTGGCCGACCTGCTCGATCGCGTCCGAGATCATCGCGATCTGCATGACCGAGGGGTTCGACGACCTCGACGCGCCGGTACTGCGGGTGTGCAACGAGGACGTTCCGTTGCCCTATGCCGCCAACCTCGAGAAACTGGCGCTGATCAAGCCCGCCGACGTGGTCGCCGCGGCAAAGGCCGTCACCTATCGCTGAGCGGGCGCTCGACCCCGACCGGGAGATCGCGCTGGCGAGCCTGCCGTGGCGCTACCGCCCCGCCTTTTCCGCTCTCTGGGCAATCGATCTCGCGCTCGCCGACGTGGTGGCGACGACCACCGAGCCGGGACTGGGGGCGATCCGGCTGGCGTGGTGGCGCGATGCGCTAACCGACCTGGACGCGGCCAGGCCGCCCGCCGAGCCGCGCCTGACCGCGGTCGCCGATGAGGTTCTCCGGCACGGCATCCGCGGGGCCGAGGTGGCCGAGCTGGCAGAGTGCTGGCTGCCTCTTCTCGGTCCTGAGCCCGACCTGACCACGGCGGCCGACGGCTTGCGCCGGCGTGGGAAAATCTTGTTCGGCTTTGGCGCGCGGCTGCTCGGTTGGGACGCGAAAGAAGGCGAGGCGGCGGGCGCCTTGTGGTCGCTGGTCGACGGCGCGCGCCAGTGTCATGATTTTCATGTGCGGAGCGCGTTGCTTGAGGAGGCGCGGCGCGAAATTGCCGCGCTGCCGCCGCAAAAACCGCCGCGCGCGCTGCGCCCGCTGACGGTGCTGGCGGCGCTCGCGGCGCACGATGTGCTGCGCGGCAAGCCGCTGGACCTCGGCGGCGGCACCGGGCGCGGGATCGTCGCCTCGTTGCACGTGCTGCGCGGGAGCCTGCCGCGCGGCTGACATTGACTTAAGCCCCGCCGAGGCAGAGCAGGGTCGCGCCGAATCTCCTGCTTGCGAGGAGATCGATCATGGCGCGATTTGTGGCCGGGGCCGCGGCCTGCCTTTTGTTCGTCACTGGCGGTTTCCTGCTGTGGCAGGGCCGCGCCGAGCAGGCACCTGCGCTGCCCCCCGCGCCGGCGGCCTCCACCCCGTCGATGATGACGTCAACCGCGCCGCTGCCCCAGGCGCCCGAAGCGACCCCCAAAAGCCGCGAGGAAAAGCGCTTTTCGCGCGCCGACAAGGACAAGGACGGCAAAGTCGCGCGCGAGGAATTGCTGGCGCCGCGGCGAAAAGCGTTCGCCAAGCTCGACACCAACGGCAATGGCGCGCTGTCGTTCGACGAATGGGGGGTCAAGACGCTGACCAAGTTCGCCGGCGCCGACGCCGACAAGACCGGCTGGCTGACCCCCGCCGAATACGCGTCGACCGCCACCCCGCCGCCGAAGAAGAAACGCTGCGCCTGCTAGCGCAGGGCTGCGCTGAAGCTGGCGACCGAGGCGGCGGGGTGGGTGTCGAGCCATGCCTTGAGCATGCCGGGATAGCTGTCCTCGAGGCCGTTGGAGCGGATGAAGCTGGTGTAGTGGCCGTGCTCGGCCCAGCCTCGGTCGAATAGCATCAGTCTGGCGTTGGGCATCACCGCGCCGGCCTGGCGCAGCAGCTCGTCGGCGGCCGCGGCCGATGCGGCGAGGCGGTCGTGGCGCAGCGCGACGATCAGGCTCTGCCAGTCGTATTTGCGCGCTTCCTCGTCGGTTGCCGAGGAATCGGCGCCGTCGACCTTGAGATAGAGGTCGGGGCCGCCGCTGCGGTCCTCGAGGTCCTTGACCCACGGCGACCAGATCTCGGTCGCACCGAGCTGCATGGCGGGCCGCCCGGCGAGGTCGTCGACCCATTTCAAATTGTTCTTGTCGGACCAGGCGAGCTTGCGGAAGCGGGTTACGGTGCCGCCGCGGTCGCTGCGCCGGGTAATTTCCGGATCATATTGCGTCGACTTGAGGAAGGCCGGGCGCGAGAGGGACTGGATCAGCGCGTCGGTGGCGTCAAACAGCCCGGGCCAGGCGCGCCACAACGGCCGCTCGAGGTCGGGCGCGTCCTCGTAGAGGCAGGCGATGCGGTACAGCTTGGCGTTCGGCCCGAACAATTTTGCCAATAGTCCGGCCGCCATCCAGCGCCTCCCGCACCCTTACGCGGGTTCAGTCTGCCTGCGTTCGGCGGCGAGCGCCAGCCACCCCGTCAGCGCGGCGCGGGCGCGGTCGGTGTAGGGCTTCTTGCGGTCGGCCTTCTTGGTGCGCGGCCCAACGAGCGGCGGCATCAGGCCGAAATTAATGTTCATCGGCTGGTAGGTCTCGGCGTCGGCGCCGCCGGTGATGTGGCCGAGCAGCGCGCCGAGCGCGGTTTCGGGGGGCGGGGCGGGCAGTGTCGCCCCGCGAGCCTCGGCTATCGCGAAGCGCGCGGCGAGCAGGCCGATCGCGGCGCTTTCGACATAGCCTTCGCAGCCGGTGATCTGCCCGGCGAAGCGGACATTGGGCTTGGACTTCAAGCGAAGTTCAGTGTCCAACAGCCTGGGGGAGTTGATAAATGAATTGCGGTGGATACCGCCGAGCCGGGCGAACTCGGCATTTTCGAGGCCCGGGATGGTGCGGAAGATGCGGACCTGCTCGGCGTGCTTCAACTTGGTCTGGAAGCCGACCATGTTCCACAGCGTGCCGAGATTGTTATCCTGCCGGAGCTGGACCACCGCATAGGGCCAGCGCCCGGTGCGCGGGTTGTCGAGGCCAACCGCCTTCATCGGCCCGTAGCGCAGGGTTTCGGGCCCGCGTGTCGCCATCACCTCGATCGGC
>NZ_JANPKO010000118.1:0-16428 GCF_031426035.1 Sphingomonas sp.
GGCGCGGGCGCCAAGATATTGTTCGCCAAGGTGGCGGTGAACACCGTCCTCGGCGCGGGAGATTTCACCGTGGTGGCGTCGGCCGCGGCACCGGACAAGCAGGTTGTGCCGGTTCAAGTCGAGTGGCCGCACGTCGACGACCGGCCGGGCGATCTCTACCCGGGCAACTTCGAGCAGCTGGTCGCTTTGCTCAACAGCCCGGCGTTCAGCCCCCACGCGCGGCCCGCCTTCGAGACCCCGTTCCTCCACTTCGACGCCGGCCAGTTTGGCCATGGCGCCGATTACTTGCTAGGTTAGTCCGCCCTTACCCGGCGGGAGAAAGCCATGAGGATCGCCGGTATCCAGCTTCCGGCCGTGGTTGCCGACGCGGTGCGGGACTGCCGGCCGCATTTTATCGCGGCAATGCTGTTCAGCTTTCTCGTCAATCTGCTGTTCCTCGCCCCCGCGCTCTACATGCTCCAGGTCTACGACCGCGTGGTCGCCACCGGCGGCAAGACGACCCTGCTGTTCGTCACTTTGGCGCTGGCGGTGGCGCTGATGACGCTGGCCGCGCTCGACGGCATCCGCAACCGCCTGCTGGTCCGCGCCAGCGTCCGCCTCGACACTCTGCTCGCGCCGCAGATCCTCAAGCGCATGATGGCCAATGGCTCGAACGCCAGCATCCAGGCGATGCGCGACTTCGACACCGTGCGCCAGACCATCGCCAGCCCGGTCTCGGCCGCGGTGCTCGATGCGCCGTGGTCGCCGTTGTTCCTGGTCGTCGCGTTCATGCTGCACTTCTGGATCGGGGTGCTGGCGGTGGTCTCGGCGGTGCTGCTGCTGGCGGTCGCGTGGCGCAACCAGCGCGCGACGCAGGAGACGACGCAGGTCGCGACGCGCGCGATGGCCGCCTCGCACGCCTCCGAGCAGGCGGTCGCCTTGCACAGCCAGACGGTGCGCGCCCTGGGCATGCAGGGCGCGATGGTGTCGCGCCAGCTGCAGCAGCGCGCGGTCGGGCTGACCAGCCTCGCCCAGGCGCAGTTCGCCGGCGGGCGCTATTCGGCGCTGAGCCGGTTCCTGCGGCTGTTCGTGCAGTCGGCGGCGCTCGGGCTCGGCGCGTTGCTGGCGATTGCCGGTTACATTTCGGCCGGCGCGATCATCGCCGCGTCGATCCT
Organism: Sphingomonas sp.; assembly: GCF_031426035.1. GTDB lineage: Bacteria > Pseudomonadota > Alphaproteobacteria > Sphingomonadales > Sphingomonadaceae > Sphingomicrobium. The sequence goes on from NZ_JANPKO010000118.1 coordinate 1,155, forward strand.
GATCAGCCGCGCGCTGCAGCCGATCGAGGGGCTGATCGGCGGCTGGTCGTCGCTCAATTCGGCGCGCGCTGCACTCGAGCGGCTGACCGACGCGCTCGGCCGCGACGAGCCCGAGCGGATTCGCACCGCGCTGCCCGCGCCGAAAGGCCGCATCGACGTCGAGCAGGTCGGGGTGCGATCGCCCGACGGCCGCGCGGTGCTGTTCGGGGTCAGCTTCCAGGCCAAGCCGGGCGAGATTTTCGGGATCATCGGCCCCAGCGGGTCGGGCAAGACGACGCTGGCCAAGGTCATCGCCGGCGCGGTGGTGCCCGATGTCGGCACGGTGCGCATCGACGGCGCGCAATTGAGCGACTGGGAGCAGGACGAGCTTGCCCGCCACATCGGCTACGTGCCGCAGGAGCCGGGGCTGATCGAGGGCACGATCAAGGAGAATATCTCGCGCTTCGCCGCGTTTGCCGGGGGCGGAATGGCGGGTGGCGAGGATATCGACGCCAAAGTGGTCCACGCCGCGCAGCGCGCCGGGGTCCATGAGCTGATCCTCCAGTTCCCGCAGGGCTATGACACGCGGCTGGGGCCGCTCGGCGCCGGGCTGTCGGCGGGGCAGGCGCAGCGCATCGCCATCGCGCGCGCCTTCTACGGCGACCCCAAGGTGCTCATTTTCGACGAGCCCAACGCGTTCCTCGACGGCGATGGCGAGACCGCGTTGATCCATTCGATCGACCAGGCGCGCAAGGCCGGGGCGACGGTGCTGGTGATCGCCCACCGCCGCGCCGTGCTGCACTCCGCCGACCGCCTGCTGGTGCTCGCCGAGGGCAAGCCCAAATTGCTCGGCCCGGCCAAGGAAGTCGTCGCGCGGCTGTCGGGCACGCCGGGCACCCCCGATACGCCGGGTGCGGCGGGCGCGGAGCGCACGGCATGACCGCCCACAGCCAATTGGTCCCGGCCGAGGTGCCGCCGAGCGTCGACGACCCGCGCCGCGACATCCGCATCGGCGCCGCGATCGGCATTTTCTTCTTCGTTATCCTGCTCGGCTGGGCGGCGCTCGCCCCGCTCGACGCCGGGGTCCACGGCCAGGGCGTGGTGGCGGTGTCGGGCAACCGCCAGGCGGTCCAGCACCGCGAGGGCGGGGTGGTCACCGCGATCCACGTGCGCGAGGGCCAGCAGGTCCGCGCCGGGCAAATCCTGGTCGAAATGTCGACGCCTGACCTGCTCGCCACCGAGCGTGCGCTGACCAGCGATTATCTGACTTTGCTCGCCCAGCGCGCGCGGCTGATGGCCGAGCGCGCCGGCCAGCGCGGGTTCGCCACCCCGCCCGAGTTCGCCGGCCTGTCGCCCGCCGACCGCATGCTGGCGGAGCAGGCGCTGCGGCTGCAGCGCGCGCAATTGTCGGCGACGGTGTCGTCGATGTCGGCGCAGCAATCGGTGCTCGGCCAGCGCTCGCGCCAGCTGAGCGAGCAGCAGACCGGCTATTACGAGCAACGCCGCTCGTACCAGGACCAGCAGAAACTGCTCGCCGACGAGATCGCCGGGATGCGCGAGCTGGAGAAGAAGGGCTTTGCCTCGACCAACCGCCTGCGCGCGCTGGAGCGGGCGCTGGCCGACTTGCGCGGGCGCGAGGCGGCGATGGCGGCCGAGGTCGCCAAGGCGAGCGAGGGGATGGGCGAAAGCCGCATGCAATCGCTGTCGCTCAGCCGCCAGTCGCTCGAGCAGGTCGCGACCGATTTGCGCGAGACCCAGGCGCGATTGTCCGAGGTGCTGCCCAAGCTGGTCGCCGCGCGCGAGCAATTGCAGCGCTCGCGGATCCGCGCGCCGGCCTCGGGGCGGGTGGTAGGCCTCACCGTGTTCACCGTCGGCGGGGTGGTCGCGCCGGGCCAGACGCTGATGGAGGTGGTGCCGCAGAACCGTGCCTTGATCATCCAGGTGCAGATCGAGCCGGGCGACGCCGACGACGTGTTCGCCGGCCAGACCGCCCAGGTGCGCTTCCTCAGCGTCCACGACAGCAGCCTGCCGCTGCTGAGCGGAACGGTGCGCACGATTTCGGCCGACAGCTTTACCGACGAGAAGAGCGGCCGCTCCTACTTCCGCGCCGAGCTCGAGGTGCAGCCGGCCGAGCTCGACAAGGTGCGCGGCGTGCTCGGCCGCGGCGAGCTGCGCCCCGGCCTGCCGGTCGAGGTGGTGCTCGCTGTGCGCAAGCGCACCGCGCTGCAATATATGATCGAGCCGCTGACCGGGCAGTTCTGGCGCGCGCTGCGCGAGCAGTAGCGGCAACCGCGGCGACCCGCGCGACGTTGACCGAAACGATGTACCGTACCGACCTCAAACCCCGCGACAAGGGCGGCGCCATGGTCGCCGTGGTGGCGATCCACGCCGGGCTGGCATTCGCGCTGTTGCATTTGTCGGGTACGGTCGATGTCACCGCCGTCCAGCGCGAGCTGCAGGTGTTCGACGTGCGCGATATCGTCGCACCGCCGCCCCCGCCGCCGGTCGAGCGGCAGGTCGAGAAAGAAAAACCCAAGGAAAAGGAAGGCGCGTCGGCGCCCAAGAACATCAAGAGCGAGGCAACCCCGGTGGTCGCGCCCAAGCCGCGCGTCGAGCTGCCGCTGCCGCCGACGATCGTCGCCGCCGAAATCCCCAAGCAGGGCGCCAACCCGACCCAGGGCGCCGCGCCGGTGCGCGGGCCCGGCACCGGCGCCGGCGGGATCGGCACCGGCACCGGCAGCGGCGGGGCGGGCAGCGGCGGTGGCGGCGGGGGCGATGGGCTCGCCGCGACGCGCACCCGGCTGGCGACGCGCCCGCTGGGAGGCCGCGATTTCCCACGCGCCATGCTCGACGCATGGCCGCGCGGGGCGTGGGCGTTCATGCGCTTCCGGGTCGACGCGGACGGCAATATCATCCAGTGCATCATCGACCGCAGCACGGGGGTCCGCGCGATCGACGATCAGGTGTGCGCGGTCGCGCGGCAGCGGCTGCGCTTCCGCCCCGCGCTCGATCGCAACGGGCGGCGGGTTGCGGATTGGGCCGCCTACGGGCAGGAGCCGCCGCGGTAGCTTGAACTGGAAGATGCGATGATCGAAGCCGAATGGTGGGACTATGACAGCGCCGAGGAGATGGCGGAGGCGGTCGCGGGAGACGTCGGCTTCATCATCGAAAGCGCCCTCGACGCGCGCGATTCGGCGCTGGTCGCGCTGCCCGGCGGCGCCACCCCGCAGCCGATCTTCGCCAAGCTCGCGGCGCGCGGCCTGCCGTGGAAGAAAGTTACGATCATCCCGACCGACGACCGGCTGGTGCCGATGGACAGCGAGGCGAGCAACATCCGCGCCATCGCCAAGGCGTTCTTGCCGGCCGGCGCGCGGGTGATCCCGATCGCGACGGGGATCGAGGATTACCGCCTGGCGGGCAATTCGGCCGATGCGCGGTTGCAGGATTTCCCGTGGCCGCCCGACCTGGTCTGGCTCGGCATCGGCGACGACGGCAGCACCGCGTCAATCTTTGCCGGCCCCGACCTCCAGGACGCGCTCGATGCGCCCAAGGCCCGCCGCGCGGTCGGGGTGATGCCCGATCCGCTGCCGGCCGACGCGCCGGTCGCGCGCGTGACGCTGACCCGCGCCTCGATCCTCGCCGCGCGGACTCTGCTGATCACCGTCACCGGCCAGGCCAAGCGCGATATGCTCGAGGGCGCGATCGCCGACGGCCACTCGTCGAAACTCCCGATCGGCCGCGTGCTGGCCGAAGCCGAGCAGCCGATCGACATCCACTGGTGCGCATGAGCGCCTACACCGCGTCGAGCGGTTTGCCGCGGGTTTCCTTCAAGAACAGCAGCGCCACCACCACCGACAATGCGGTGAAGAAGATCGGGTACCACAGGCTGGCGTAGATATTGCCGGTGATCGCCACCAAGGCGAAGCTGGTGACCGGCAGGAACCCGCCGACCCAGCCGGTGCCGACATGGTACGGCAGAGACAGGGCAGTGTAGCGCACGCGGGTGGGGAACATCTCGACCAATGCCGCGGCCTGCGGGCCGTACAAGGCGCAGGCGGCGACGACGAAGCCGAGCAGCACCGTCAGCAGCAGCGGGTAATTGACCGCCTCGGGGTCGGCCGCGGCGGGATAGCCGACGCTGGTCAGCGCGGCCTTCAACTGCTCGCCGGTGGCTGTCTTGAGCGCCTTCAACTCGGGCCCGGCGAGCGCATCGCCGCTGGGGATGACGAGGTGCTGGGGCCCGGCGCTGACATGGGTCGCCCCGTCGGACGAGGCGACCGTCTTGTACGAAATGCCGCGCGCGACGAGCAGGCTCTTGGCGATGTCGCACGCACTGGCGAAGCGCGCGGTGCCGACCGGGTCGAATTGCACCGAGCAGGTCGCCGGGTCGGTCGCGACCACCACCGGGGTGCGTTCCTGCGCCGCGACCAGCGCGGGGTTGGCGGCGCTCGCGATCAAATGGAAGCCGGGGATGTACAGCAGCAGCCCGAGCAGCATCCCGCCGACCAGCACCGGCTTGCGCCCGATGCGGTCGCTGAGCCAGCCGAAGAACACGTACAGCGGCGCGCTGACCAGGGTCATCACGATCAGCAGCAAATTGACGGTCGGCTCGGCGAGCCCGACCGAGCGGCCGAGAAACACCTGCATGTAGAAGAACGTGCAATACCACACCGCGCCTTGCGCGCACATGATGCCGAAGAAAGCGGTGAGCACGCGCTTCTGGTTGTCACGCGTGCCGAACGCTTCCTTCAACGGCGCGTGGGAGAGGTCGTCCTCCTCCTTCAATTTGGCGAAGTGCGGGCTTTCGGCGAGCTTGGCGCGCATCCACACCGAAATGCCGAGTAGCAGCAGCGAGACCAGGAACGGGATGCGCCAGCCCCATTCGAGGAACGCTTCCTCGCCGAGCGCGGTGCGCGTGCCGAGGATCACCAGCAAAGCGGCGAGCAGGCCGAACGAGGCCGACGACTGGATCCACCCGGTCATCGCCCCGCGCCGGTCGTCGGGGGAATGCTCGGCGACGTAGATCGCGGCGCCGCCATATTCGCCGCCGAGCGCGATGCCCTGGAGGATGCGGAGGACGATCAGCAGGGTCGGCGCCAGCGCGCCGGCGGTGGCGTAGGTCGGCAGCAGCCCGATCGCGAAGGTCGCCGCGCCCATCAGGCTGACGGTGATCAAAAACGCGCCCTTGCGGCCCAATTTGTCGCCGACCACGCCGAAGATCAGCGCGCCCAGCGGGCGGAACGCGAAGCCGGCGGCGAACAGGCCCAGGGCGGCGATCAGCGCGGCGGTCGGGTCGAGCCCGGCGAAGAACACTTTCGAGATGGTCGCCGCGAGCGCGCCGAAGATGAAGAAGTCGTACCATTCGAACGCGGTGCCGGCCGAGGAGGCGATCACCACCCGCGCCATCGACCATTTCTTTTGCTCGGCTGCCATTCGTCGCTCCCCACGCCAGTGGCTTCAGGGATAGCAGCGCCGAGGCGTCAGTCCAGCTTGCGGATGGTTTCCTCGACGCGCGCCACGACCAGGCCGAGGCGGCGCACGGTCATCTTGTTGACGATCGCGCGGCCGCCTTTCTGCAGGGTCAGCACCTGGCTCGCCTTCATGCCCCCCTTCATCGTGTAGTTGAGGTAGAGCTTGTTGCCCGCCAGGCGGCCGTGGACCTGGCCGGGGGTGTCGGTGATGGTCCCGACCATCGTCGTCGGCGAGGTCGGGCGCAGCACCCAGCGGCGGTCGCGCGGTGGTTTCGATCCCTCGTGAATGGTCTGGTCGAGCGTCATTCCGCCGCGCCCGTCGGGCTTGCCGAAGCTCTCGATGCGGATCGGCACGCGCGACTGGAAGACGATCTTGAGCGAGCCGTCGCCGCGCGTCTTGCCGGTGAAGAAGGCGAGCGGGTCGAGGGTCTGGGCGGGGGCGGCGGTGGCGGCGCCGAGCAGCAGCAAGGCGAACAGCAGGCGAATCATTCCAGGCCCTTTCCGGTGAGCAGGGCATCGACCACCGAGGGGTCTGCCAAAGTCGAGGTGTCGCCGAGCGCCGCGGTGTCGCCCTCAGCGATCTTCCTTAAAATGCGGCGCATGATCTTGCCCGAGCGGGTCTTGGGCAGCGCCGGGGTGAAGTGGATTTTCTCGGGCGCGGCGAGCGCGCCGATGTCGCGCCGCACTTCGCCGACCAAGTCCTTGCGCAATGCATCGTCGCCGTCCTCGCCCGCGTTCAGGGTGACGAAGGCGTAGATCGCCTGGCCCTTGATGTCGTGGGGAAAGCCGACCACCGCCGCCTCGGCGACCTTGGGGTGGGCGACCAAAGCGCTCTCGACTTCGGCGGTGCCGATGCGGTGGCCGGAAACGTTGATGACATCGTCGACGCGGCCGGTGATCCAGTAATACTCATCCTCGTCGCGGCGGCACCCGTCGCCGGTGAAGTAGAGCCCGGGGTAGGTGGTGAAATAGGTCTGGAAGAAGCGCGCGTGGTCGCCCCACACGGTGCGCATCTGCCCCGGCCATGAGGCGGCGAGGCAGAGGTTGCCGCTGGTTGCGCCGGGCAGCGCGCGGCCTTCGGCATCGACCAGCAACGGGCGGATGCCGGGCAGCGGGCGCGAGGCCGACCCGGGCTTCATCGCGGTCGCGCCGGGGAAGCCCGAAATCAGGATGCCGCCGGTCTCGGTCTGCCACCAGGTGTCGACCACCGGGCAGCGCCCGTCGCCGACCACCCGCCAATACCATTCCCACGCCTCGGGGTTGATCGGCTCGCCGACGGTGCCGAGCAGGCGCAGGCTCTTGCGGCTGTGCGCCTTGACCGGTGCGTCGCCTTCGCGGGCGAGCGCGCGGATCGCGGTCGGCGCGGTGTAGAGGATAGTCACGCCCAAGCGGTCGACGGTTTCCCACAGCCGCCCGAAGTCGGGGTAATTGGGCACACCGTCGAACATCACGCTGGTCGCGCCGTGGAGCAGCGGGCCGTAGACGACGTAGCTGTGCCCGGTGATCCAGCCGACATCGGCGGTGCACCAGAAGATGTCGTCGTCGCGCGGGCCGAAGATCCAGTCGAAGGTGGTCGCCGCCCACACCGCATAGCCGCCGATCGAGTGGACGACGCCTTTCGGCTGCCCGGTCGAGCCCGAGGTGTAGAGGATGAACAACGGATCCTCGGCATCCATCACCTCGGCCGGGCAATCGGTGGCGAGCGTGTCGCGGTTCGCGGAATAAGCGACGTCGCGGCCGTCCTTCATCGCCACCTCGGCGCCGGTGCGCGCGACGACGATCACGGTCGCCACGTCGCGCTTGGCGAGGGCGGCATCGACATTGGCCTTCAAGGGGATCGCCTTGCCGCCGCGCCGGCCCTCGTCGGCGGTGATCACGCAGCAAGCGTCGCAATCGGCGATGCGCCCGGCCAGGCTGTCGGGGGAAAAACCGCCGAACACCACCGAATGGACCGCGCCGATCCGCGCGCACGCCAGCATCGCCGCCGCCGCCTCGGGGATCATCGGCAAATAGATCATCACCCGGTCGCCGCGCCTGACCCCGCGCGCCTTGAGCAAATTGGCGAAGCGGCAGGTCTCGGCGTGGAGCTCATGGTAGGTCAGCGTGCGCCCGTCGCCCGGCTCGTCGGCCTCGAACACCAGCGCGACCTGGTCGCCGCGTTCCGCGAGATGGCGGTCGAGGCAATTGGTCGACAGGTTGAGCTTGCCGTCGGCGTACCAGCGGATGCGGAAATCGGCCTCGTCGAACGACCAGTCGCCGGCTTGGGTCGGCACGCTGTCCCACGTCAGCCTTTTGGCCTGCTCGAGCCAGAAGGTGTCGGCGTCGCTGTCGGCGGCGCGGTGCAGCGCGGCCAGCTCGTCGGGGCCGATATCGCTGGCGAAGTCGGCCGGGACGGGATGGATCGCCGCGGCCATTGTGCTTACGCCGCCGCGCCCATCGTCGCCATGTCGATCACGAAGCGGTAGCGCACGTCGTTCTTGAGCAATCGCTCATAGGCCTCGTTGACCTCGTCCATGCGGATCATCTCGCAATCGGGGTAAATGCCCCGCTCGGCGCAGAAATCGAGCATCTCCTGGGTCTCGGGAATGCCGCCGATCGCCGAGCCGCCAACCGCGCGGTTCCACCAGATGATGTTGAACCCGGTGAAGCCCGGCATCGGGGTCAGCGCGCCGACGATCACCATCCGCCCCGAGCGGCCGAGCAGGTTCAAATAGGGGTCGATCTCGTGGCTGACCGGAACGGTGTTGAGGATGAAGTCGAAGCGCGTCGCCGCCGCCTTCATCGCCTCGGGGTCGGTCGACACGATCACGTCGTGGGCGCCGAGCCGGCGCGCGTCCTCGCCCTTTTCCGGGGTGGTGGTGATCATCGTCACATGCGCACCCATCGCCGCGGCCAATTTGACCCCCATGTGGCCGAGCCCGCCGAGGCCGATTACCGCGACCTTGGTGCCCTCGCCGACATTGTACTGGCGCAGCGGCGAGTATGTGGTGATCCCGGCGCACAGCAAGGGCGCGGTGCGCGAGGCGTCCATCCCCGCCGGCACCTTCAAGACGAAATGGTCGCGCACCACGATATGGTCGGTGTAGCCGCCTTTGCTGATCGTGCCGTCGTGGCGGTCGGGGCTGTTGTAGGTCTGCACGCAGCCTTCGCGGCAGAACACCTCCCAGCCTTCGAGGCACTGGTCGCACTTCATGCAGCTGTCGACCATGCAGCCGACCGCGACGGTGTCGCCGACCTGATGACGCGTCACCTCCCCGCCGACCGCGGTGACGGTGCCGACGATTTCGTGCCCCGGGATGACCGGGTAGCGCGTCCCGCCCCAGTCGTTGCGGCAGGTATGGAGGTCGCTGTGGCAGATGCCGGCGAAGGTAATCTCGATCGCCACGTCGTCCGGGCGCAGCGCGCGGCGCTCGAAGTCCATCGGCCGCAGCGGCTGGTCGGGCGCGTCGGTGCCCCAGCCCTTGGCGGGCGTGGCCTGGTCGGTGCCCGCCCGGGTGTGCGCGCTGTGCGGTTCGGCAGTCGTGGCCATTGCAGCCTCCTACTTTGATCGTTCCAAGATGCTTCTGGCCTGCACCAGGTGCGGGCGGTCGACCATCTTGCCGTCGACCGATAGCACGCCCGCGTCGGGCTGTGCCGCAAAAGCCGCGACGATCGCCTTGGCATGCTTGACCGCGTCTGCCGACGGCGTGAAGGCGGCGTTGATGGTTGCGACTTGTGCCGGGTGGATCGCGAGTTTGCCTGTAAACCCTTCGCGCGCGGCGGCTTCGGCTTCGGCGCGTAATCCTTGGTCGTCCTTGAAGTCGGTGAACACCCCGTCGACCGGCTGGACCCCCGCGGCGACCGCGCCGGCGAGGCACAATGAGCGCGCCATGCGGTAGGTGAACGACAGCGCGCCATCGGAATCATGTTTGGACGCCGCGCCGAGCGCCGCCGAAAGGTCTTCCGCGCCCCAGCTCATCGCCGCCAGCGGGCTCTGCGGGGTGCGGTAGCTGAGCAGCCCGAACAGGCTCGCCGCGGTTTCGGTGACGATCGCGTGGATCGGGATGCTGCCGGTGCGGTGGGCGAGCTCGACCACGTCCCACCCGCCCTCGGCCTTGGGCAGCACGATGCCGTGGATCGCGCTGCGCCCGAGCAATTCGAGGTCCTGCTTCAGATGCTCGCTGCCAAGCGGGTTGACGCGCACCCACCATTGCGGGCCGCCCTCGACTTCGCTGGCGGTGAGGCCCTTGAGGATGTCGCGCGCGGCGGCCTTTTGCGCGGGCACGACGCTGTCCTCGAGGTCGAAGATGATCGCGTCGGCGTCGCTGGCGAGGGCCTTGGCGACCTTCTTCTCGCTGTCGGCGGGGACGAACAGCCAGCTGCGCGGGGCCGCCGTCATGCGCCGGGCTTCTTTGCCAGCAACGCGGTGCGCAGGCAGCGCGCGACCAATTTGCCGTGCTGGTTGTAGCTCTTGTGCTCCCACGTCACGATCCCGGCGTCGGGCCGCGACTTGCTCGGGCGCAGTGCGGTCACCACGCTTTCGCTGCGCAGCGTGTCGCCGACAAATACCGGCGCGGGAAAGGTCAGCTGGTCGTAGCCCAGATTGGCGACCAAAGTGCCGAGCGTGGTGTCGGACACGCTGACCCCGATCATCAACCCGAAGGTGAACACCGAGTTGACCAGAGGCTGGCCGAATTCGGATTTTGCCGCGGCCTCATGATCGAGGTGGAGCGGTTGCGGGTTATGGGTCAGCGTCGAGATCAGCACATTGTCGGTCTCGGTGACGGTGCGCGTGACCGCATGCGCGATGGTGTCGCCGACAGTCCACTCGTCGAAGTAGCGCCCTGGCATCCGCCTGCTCTAGGCGAGGCGCGGCGGACTTGCCAAGCTCAGGTCAGGCTGCGGCGGGTCAATCGGCCCTTGAGGTCGCTCATGCCGATGCGTTCGACGGCGCCGTGCGGGTCGCTCGAGCGCACCACGGCGGCCAGGTGGCCGAGCACTTGGCCGATGATGTCGACCGACTGCAGCGACACCATGTGGCGGCTGACGACATTGGGATCGGCGGACAATTTGTCCCCCATCAGGTCGAGCATGCGCCGCGCATAGTCGATTTCCTCGGCGAGTCGGAGCTGGAGGATGTCGTCGGTCGGGACGAGGGCGCGGGCCAGCGGCGGCGGGTCGCGCCTTATCGACTTTCGCTCGCCGTCCTTCCGCTCGGCGCGGAAGTCGGCCTGGATGGCGTCGCACCGGACCTGGTCCGGCACGCGCGAAATATCGTCGATCAAGGGCTGTCCACTCCGTCCGCGCCCATCCTAGGCCCGCAGCGGTAAACAAATGATGCTAATTGCGGCCGGAGAGGAGGATTTCGGCCGCGGCCTCGGTGATCGCGGCGCCGTCGAGGCGGTAGGCGGCGTAAAGGTCGGGCAGCGACCCGGTCTGGCCGAACCGCTCGACCCCGAGCGGGGCAACGCGCTGCCCGAGCACGCCGCCGAGCCACGACAGCGACGCCGGGGCCGCATCGGCGATGGTCACCAACCCGGCGCCCGGGGCTAGCTGGCCGAGCAGCGTTTCGATGTGGCTCGGGTTCCGCTGCCCGCCCCACCGCGCCGCCTGTGCCGCGGTCCAGCCGCGATGGAGCAGGTTGGGCGAGGTCACGCTGAGCAGGCCGAGCCCGGGGACGTCGGCGCTGAGCTCGTCCCACGCCGCCAGCGCCTCGGGCATCACTGCGCCCATCGCGACGATCGCCGCTTCGGCCCCCGCGCCCGGCTCGCGCAGCCAATAGCCGCCGGCGAGCGCATCGGCCTTCCAGCTGTCGTCGGCGCGCTCGACCTGGGCGATGGCGCGGGTCGACAGGCGGAAATAGGTCGACTCGCCATCTTCGGCATCGACCAGCCGGAACGCTTCCTCGAGCATCGCCGCCAGTTCGTCGGCGAACGCCGGCTCGTAATGGCGCAGGCCGGGCTGGCCCAATGCGATCAGCGGCGGGTTGATCGACTGGTGCGCGCCGCCCTCCGCACCCAGCGTGATCCCGCTCGGGGTGGCGACGAGGATGAAGCGGGCGTCCTGATAGCAGGCGTAGTTGAGCGCATCGAGCCCGCGCGCGATGAACGGATCGTAGAGCGTGCCGATGGGCACCAGCCGCGCGCCGAACATGTCCCCCGCCAAGCCCGCCGCGGCGAGCATCAGGAAGAGGTTGTTTTCGGCGATGCCGAGCTCGATTTGCTGGCCTTGATTAGTGCCCGACCACTTTTGCGCTGACGCAATCTTTGCCTTGGCGAAGACGTCGGCCATGTCCTTGCGCCGGAACAGCCCGCGCTGGTTGACCCACGCGCCGAGGTTGGTCGAGACGGTGACGTCGGGCGAGGTGGTGACGATGCGGTCCGCGAGTGTCCCCCCGGCTTTGCTGAGATCGAGCAGGATGCGCCCGAAGGCCGCCTGGGTGGCCTGCTCGGCGCCGGCCGGCGCGGCAATGGCCGGCACGTCGATCGCGCCGAACGCCCGCGCGCGCTTGTCCCGCGCAATCCCGCTGCGCTCGATCAGCGCTTCGACGCCCGGCTTGGCATTGGCGCCGACGCCTTCGAGGGGCTCCCACTCGCGCCCCTCGGCGACCCCCATTGCTTCGCGCAGCGCGGCCATTTGCGTGGGGTTCATCAGCCCGGCGTGATTGTCCTTGTGCCCGGCGAACGGCAGACCGTGGCCCTTGATCGTCCACGCGATGAACAAAGTCGGGACATCGTCCTGCGCCGCGTCGAACGCGGCGACCAGCGAGTCCATGCAGTGCCCGCCGAGGTCGCTGAACAAGGCGCCGAGCGCATCGTTGTCATGTGCCTTGAGGAATGCGGCGGACCGTGTGACGTCGGCCGCGATCCGCGCCCGCCACGCCGCGCCGCCTTGATAGTGGAGCGCGGCGAGGTCGGCATTGGGCAGCGCGTTGAGCCACGCCGCCAGCTTGGGGTTCTTGTCGAGCGCGGCCTGCAGCTTCTTGCCCCAGCGCAGTTCGACCACCCGCCAGCCGCAACTGGCGAAGATTTCGTCGAAGCGCTCGAACATGCGGTCGGCGCTGGTCGCGTCGAGGCTCTGGCGGTTGTAGTCGACGATCCACCACAGGTTGCGGACGTCGTGCTTGTGGCCCTCGATCAGCGCCTCGTAGATGTTGCCTTCGTCCAATTCGGCGTCGCCGATCAACGCCACGAACCGCCCGCAGTCGCCTTCGTCCATCAGGCCGTGCGCGGTGAGGTAATCCTGGATCAGGCTGGAGAAGGCGGTGATCGCCACCCCGAGCCCTACCGAGCCGGTCGAGAAATCGACCGGAATTTTGTCTTTGGTCCGGCTCGGGTAGCTCTGCATCCCGCCGAACCCGCGGAAATTTTCCAATTGCTCGCGGCTCTGGCTGCCGAGCAGGTAATGGATCGCGTGGAGCACCGGCCCGGCGTGCGGCTTGACCGCTACCCGGTCGTTCCTGCCCAGCGCATGGAAATACAGCGCGGCCATGATCGCAGTCATCGACGCGCAGCTCGCCTGGTGCCCGCCGACCTTGAGCCCGTCGGGCGATGGGCGCAGATGGTTCGCGCAGTGAATGGTCCACGCCGACAGCCAGCGCAGCTGCTCGTCGAGGATTTTGAGCGAGGCGATGTCGGGCGGCGAGGCGGGCTTCAGCATGGCTTCGCCACTATCCGCTGGAGCACGATTGGGAAAGGCGGCGGCGCGGCTAGCGCGCGGGCGCGATCCGCCAGTCGCTGATCTGCGTCTCGGTGCCGTAATCAGCAAAATCCCCGTCGGCGCGGCGGCGGCGGAAATCGCCCCAGTTGAGCGTGCGGTAATGCGGATCGTCGGCGAACGGGCGGATGTCGCTGGTGTAAGCGGGGTTGTAGAAGAACGGCAGCGAGATGCGCTCGTCGCGGTCCATCGCCAGCACGCGGTGCGGCGGCGCGCGATAGCGGTCGTTCGACCAGATCTGCACCATGTCGCCGATGTTGATGGTGAACGCGCCCGCCAGCGGGTCGGCGTCGTGCCATTGCCCGTCATGAAACACCTGCAGCCCGCTGACCGCGTCCTGCAGCAGCACGGTCAGCGCGCCGGCATCGGTGTGGTGGTGGACGCCGAGCCCGGCGGGCGCCCCGGCTTCGTCCGCGAGCGGGTCGCCGAGCGGGTAGAAATTGAGGCGGAGATGGCTGCTGTGACCGGCCGCGAACGCGCCCGCCAGCGCGCCGCGCTCGTCGCCGAGTCCTGCGGCGATCAATTCGAGCAGCGTGGCCGAAACTGCGGTCATGCGCGCAAACCAGTCTTCGATCAGCGCCTGGAATTGTGGCGGCGCCTCGGGCCACGGGGTCTCGCCCTGGAACGGGTCGCCCTGCGCGGCGCGGATCCCGCCGGCGTCGGGGCCGATATCGAACACTTCCTTGCGGTCGCGCCGCTCCTTGGTCAGCTCGCGGTCGTAATAGCCCCACGGGTTGTCGCGCGAGCGCAAATGCGCGCGCTTGGCATCGCGCGGCAGAGCGAAAAAGGCGCGGGCGCGGGCGATCACTTGCTCGATCGCCGCGGGCGCGACGCCGTGGCCGGTAATCTGGAAAAAGCCCCAGTCGCGGCACGCCGCCGCAACCTCGGCCACCACCGTCTCGCGCGGCCCAGCGAGGTCGATCACCGGAATCCCGCCCAGCGAGCCGCGCGGCGCGACCGGCGCCTGGTCGAGATCGGCCATCAGGCTTGCTCCGCTCATTCGTCCCGCGCCGCGTCGAAGCGCTCCTGCGCGGCGCGGATGCAGGCGATATGCTCGATCGCCCACGCGCCGAGTGCCTGGACCGGCTCGCGCAAGGAGTCGCCCAATTCGGTCAGCTCGTAATCGACCCGCGGCGGGATGGTCGGGGTAACGGTGCGGGTGACCAGCCCGTCGCGCTCGAGCCCGCGCAGGGTGAGCGTCAGCATGCGCTGCGAAATGCCTTCGATCTCGCGCTTCAACTCGGAAAAGCGCCGCGACCCGCTCGACAGGATCATCACGATCAACATGCTCCATTTGTCGCCGACGCGGTTGAGCACCGGCGCGACATTCTTGCACCCGGCATGCTTGAGCTCGTCCGGCGGCGGGCCGGGCAGGGCAGCTGGGCCCGCTTTCGACGAGGGGGTCACACGAGTGTGACTGGGGAACAAATTTATCCCGTCTTGATGCGTGTCCATAGGGGGTTATTTAAAGTGTCCGGGTAACAAATCAATACCAAGGACCAAAACATGACCATCCTCAAGATCGACAGCAGCATCACCGGCGACAACAGCGTCAGCCGCATCCTCACTGAGCGCATCCTCAACCAGCTCGAGCCCTCGAACCGCGGCGAGACGGTGATTCGCCGCGACCTGGTCGCCAACCCGCTCGACCATCTGACGCTGGGCGCGTTCGCCGACACCCAAGTGATCGACGAGTTCCTCGCCGCCGACACCATCGTGATCGGCGCGCCGATGTATAATTTCACGCTGCCCAGCCAGCTGAAAGCGTGGCTCGACCGGATCATCGTCGCCGGCCGCACCTTCCGCTACGGCGAGGACGGCCGCCCTGAGGGCCTGGTCGGTGACAAGCGCGTGATCGTCGCCCTGTCGCGCGGCGGCTATTACGGCGCCGACTCTCCCGCCGCCCCGCTCGAGCATCTCGAGAGCTATCTGACCGGCACCTTCGGCTTCATCGGCATCACCCCCGAGTTCGTCCACGCCGACGGCATCGCGGTCGGCCCGGCGCAGCGCGAAGCGGGCATCGCCAACGGCCTGCTAGAGGTCGAGCGTCTCGCCGCCTGAGCGCACTCGCCCACTGTCATGCTCAAAGAACGCATTGCCAAACAACCTCATTCGGCCGAGTTTGTCCG
>NZ_JANPKO010000119.1:0-13280 GCF_031426035.1 Sphingomonas sp.
GGCCAGCAGGGCCGCCTGTTCATCGGCTTCGCCCGCCACGGGCTGCATTTCTTCAGCCTGTTCATCCCCCACGGCACGCCCAAGGTGATGGTGCCGCTAATCGCGGCGATCGAGTTCATTTCATTCATGGTGCGCCCGTTCAGCCTCGGGCTGCGGCTGTTCGTGGCGATGATCGCCGGCCACATTCTGATGGAAGTGTTCGGCAGCTTCATCGTCACCGGCTTCAACGGCGGACCAATGGGCTGGGGCGTCGGCGCTTTGAGCTTCGCCTTTATCATCTTCGTGACCGCGCTCGAGCTGCTAGTCTGCGCCATTCAGGCGTACGTTTTCGCCTTGCTGACCACGCTCTATCTCAACGACGCGATCAACCTTCACTAAAGTTCGACCAAAGGAGTTTTTCGACATGGATCTCACTTCCGCTCAAGTTATCGGCGCCGGCCTCGCGGCGATCGGCGTCGGCGCCGCCGCGATCGGCGTCGGCAACGTGTTCGGCTCGTTCCTCGAGAGCGCGCTGCGCAACCCGGCCGCGGCCGATGGCCAGCAGGGCCGCCTGTTCATCGGCTTCGCCGCCGCGGAACTGTTGGGCCTGATCGCCTTCGCGGTCGCGATGATCATCCTCTACGCGCCGCCCAGCGCCTAACACACGGCTGCCGGCGCGATGCCCCAGATCAACCAGCTATCGGATATCTTCTTCTCGCAGCTGTTGTGGCTGCTGGTGGTGTTCGGCATCATCTACTTCGGCATTGCCCGCGGGATGGTGCCGAAGATCCAGGCGACGGTTGACCAGCGCGACGGCAAGATCGCCGCCGACCTCGCCGCAGCGCAAGCCGCGCGCGACGAGGCCGAGGCGACCGAAGCGGCGTATCGCGAGCGGATGGACGTCAGCCGCTCGGAAGCGATGCAGCTCGCGCACAACGCCCGCCAGGAAGGCGCCAAGGCGACCGAGGCGCGATTGAAGGTGGTCGACGGCGAGGTCGGCGCCAGGATCGCCGAGGCCGAGGCGCGCATCCGCGCCAAGGTCGAGGCCGCGCGCGGCGAGCTCGAGGCGGTCGCCGCCGAGGCCGCGCAGGACCTCGTCGCCAAGCTGACCGGCGCCAAGGTCGACGCATCCGCCGCCCGCGCCGCGGTGCAGGGGACGATCCATGGCTGAGCCGCACGCCGAAACCACCGCGGGCGTCGAGCACGGCGCGGCCGCGCCGCACGTCGAGCCCAATTTCTACGGGCTGACCGCACCGATGTTCATCGGGCTGGCGATGCTGGTCGTGATCGCGGTGATGATCTGGCAGAAGGTGCCGGGCGCGATCGGCAAGGCGCTCGACAAGAAGATCGCGGCGATCCGCGACCAGCTCGCCGAGGCCGAAGCGCTGCGCAAGGAAGCCGAAGCGTTGAAGGCCGAATATGAAGCCAAGTCGGCGGCCGCCGACGGCGAGGCCGCTGCGCTGCTCGACCGGGCGCGCCACGAGGCCGATGCGCTGCTGACCAAGGCCAAGGACGACGCCGAGGCGCTGGTCGCCCGCCGCAGCCGCATGGCCGAGGACAAGATCGCCGCAGAGGAACGTGCCGCGGTCGAGCAATTGCGCGCCACCGCGGCCGACGCCGCACGGCGGGCTGCGGCCCAGCTGATTGCCGAGCGCAACGACGCCGCGGCGGACGCTAAATTGGTCGACGCTGCGATCGGAGAGCTTGGCCGCCGCTAAGCTACTGCTTGTGCTGGCTGCCCGACGCGCTGACGCCTTCGAGCGCGTGATGCGCGTCCTCGCCTTCGGTTTCGCGGCTCAAATCGCCGAGGCTGACGATTCCGACCAATTTCTCGTTGCCGTCGATCACCGGCAGGCGGCGCACCTGGGCGTCGCTCATCTTCGACGCGACGTCGGACACATCGTCGTCCTCGCGGGCGCAGATCAGCCCGGTCGACATCAGGTCGCGCACCGGGGTGTCGGGGCCGTGGCCCTTGGCGACGCCGCGGATCGCGATGTCGCGGTCGGTGATCATGCCGATCAATTTGTCGCCCTCGGTGACCGGGATCGAGCCGGCATCGGCGCTGAGCATGAACGCGGCGGCCTCCTGCGCGGTCTGGTCGGGGCGGATGGTCTCGACTTCGCGCGTCATCACATCGCTGATTCTCATGGCGTCTCTCCCAAGGATTAGTTGCCGCGCCAACGAACGGCCGGCGGCGGACGTTCCTGCGTGGCTCGCCCGTTGCGGGCCGAGGCGGAGCGGCCGTTGGTCGAACGGCGATGGCCCGGCCGGGCGACCGCGCTATCCAGTCGCCGCGACCAAGCGGAGGATCAATGATGTGGCTGATGGCGGCGGTGCTGGCGGCCAGCGCGGTGCCATCGGCTCCGGCTATTCCCCCTGCGCAGGCCGCGATCGAAACCGCGCGGCGCCTGCTCGCCGAGGGCCGCAGCGCCGAGGCCATCGCTGCCTTCCGTCAGGCCATCGCGCTCGATCCGGCCAATGCGGCGGCGCATAACGCGCTGGGGTCGTTGCTCAACAGCGCCGGACATTATGCCGAGGCGCTGCCCCATGCCGAGGCGGCGGCGCGGCTCGAGCCCGGCAATGCGCGCTACCGCTACAATCGCGGCGTGGTGCGCGCCGAGCATGGCCGCTTCGCCGAGGCGATCGCCGACTTCGACCATGCGCTCGCGGCGCATCCCGAGCTCGCCTACGCCTGGCTCGAGCGCGGCGCGGCGCGGCTGTCGCTCGGCGACGGAGCCGGCGCGGAGCGCGATTGGGCCGAGGCGGGCAAGCGCGATCCGCAATTGGTGTGGGTCGAGTGGTACCGCGCCACCGGGGCGTTCGTCGCCGGGCGCTACGCCGATGCCGCGGCGGGGTTCGACCGCGTCGCAGCGGCCGAGCCGGGTTTCGCGCCGGCGCCGCTGTGGCGGACGATCGCCCATGGTCGGGCGGGAACGCCGATCGCCGCCGCCGCGGCCGGCACCGAGTGGCCGGCGCCGGTGCTCGACTTTGCCCGCGGCGCGATCACCGCCGAGCGTCTGCTGGCGATCGCCGGCGAGGACCGCGCGAGCGGCGACCGCCGCCGGATCGGCGAGGCACTGTTCTTCCTCGGCCAGCTCGCACTGATCGCGGGGCGGGACGGAGCGGCCGTCGGTTACTTCCGCCGCGCGCTGGAAATCGTGGCGCCCCGCCACGTGTGGAAAATCTCCGCCGTGCGCGAGCTGCGATTGCTCGAGCCTAAGGCACGTTCTCGGTGAGCAAATCGTAGGTCGCGACCAGTTCGTCCTTCTGGTTGAAGATCTCGACCGCCCAGCGGACCACGCCGGTCTCTTCGGACTTGAGCGATTTCGAGCGCACCGTCAGCTCGACGCGCATCGAATCGCCGGGGTAGAGCGGGGTCAGGAAGCGCAGATTCTCGAGGCCGGTGTTGGCGAGCACGGGGCCCGGGTCGGGGTCGACGAACAGGCCGGCCGCAAAGCTCAGAATCTGGTAGCCGTGGGCGACGCGGCCCTCGAAGATCGGCGACGCCTTTGCCGATTCCTCGTCCATATGGGCGTAGAATTTGTCTCCGGTGAATTCGGCGAAATGCTCGATGTCGGCGATGCTGACGGTGCGGCTGGCGGTCTTGAGCGTGTCGCCGATGGTCAGCTCGCTCATTTTCCTGCGGAATGGGTGGACCGCGATGTCGCGCTTGGGGCTGCCGTCGATGAACGCGCCGGTGATCGCGGCGATCATCGCCGGGCTCGACTGGATCGCGGTGCGCTGCATGTAATGCTTGACCCCGCGCACGCCGCCCATTTCCTCGGAGCCGCCGGCGCGGCCGGGACCGCCGTGGACGAGCACGGGGAGCGGCGAGCCGTGGCCGGTCGATTCGGCGGCGTTGGTGCGGTCGATCACCAGCATCCGCCCGTGAAACGCGGCGGCGCCGCGGACGAAAGCGCGCGCGGCGTCGGGCGAATGCGTGAACAGCGAGAGCGCGAGGCTACCCATGCCGCGGTTGGCGAGCGCGATGGCGTCATCGAGGTCGCGGTAGGGCATGACGGTCGAGACCGGGCCGAATGCCTCGACATCGTGCACCGCGGCGGTCGCCCACGGGTCGTCGGTGCGCAGCAATATGGGATCCATGAACGCGCCGCCGGCAACTCCCGGCGAAGCGTCGGGGTCGCCCGAGACAATTCGCGCCCCGGCGCCGACCAGCTTGGCGATCTGGCGGCGCACATCGTCGCGCTGGGCGAGGCTGACCAGCGCGCCCATCCGGCTCGCCTTGTCGCGCGGGTCGCCGACCTGGCAGCTGCCGAGCTTTTCGCGGATCGCGGCCTCGACCGCGTCGAGATGCTCGGCGGGCGCCATCGCGCGGCGGATCGCGGTGCACTTCTGACCCGCCTTGACCGTCATCTCGGTCACCACCTCCTTCACGAACAAATCGAACTCGGGCGTCCCCGGCGCGGCGTCGGGGCCGAGCAGCGACGCGTTCAAACTGTCCTGCTCGGCGACGAATTTTACCGATTCGCGCTGGACCACGGGATGCGAGCGCAGCTTCAGTGCGGTCGACGCGGAACCCGTAAAGCTGACCACGTCCTGGCCGGTGAGATGGTCGAACAAATCGCCGACCCCGCCGACGATCAGCTGGATCGCGCCGGGGGGGAGCACCTCGGCCTCGATCATCACGCGGAACGCCGCCTCGCACAGATATGCGGTTGAGCTGGCCGGCTTGACGATCGCGGGGACGCCGGCGAGCAGGGTCGGGGCAAGCTTCTCGAGCATTCCCCAGACCGGGAAATTGAACGCGTTGATGTGCACCGCCGCGCCTTGGAGCGGGGTGTAGATGTGCTGGCCCATGAAGGTGCCGGTCTTCGACAGGCCCTCGAGCGGCCCATCGAGCAGGACATGGCCGTCGGGCAGTTCGCGGCGGCCCTTGGACGAGAAGGAGAACAAAGTGCCGGCGCCGCCCTCAATGTCGATCCAGCCGTCCTTGTGAGTGGCGCCGGTGAGGTAATTGAGCTCGTACAGCTCCTCCTTGCGCGCCATGATCGCGAGCCCGAGCGCCTTCACCATCCGCGCCCGCTGGTGGAAGGTGAGGGCGCGCAGGGCCGGGCCGCCGACCGTTCGGGCGTGGGCCAGCATCCCACCGAAATCGACCCCGCCCGAGCCGGTAGTGGCGACCGCCGCGCCGTCGATCGCACTGGTCAGCTCGGCGAGAGTGCCGTCGCCGGCAATCCACGTGTCGCGGGTATAATTGAGCAATTGGGCGGTCTTCATACTTTTCCCCTGGTGTGCGGCGAACGCGTCCCGGTCGAGAATCGGCTGGCCGCGCCATAGACCACGCCGTTCAGGTGCGCGAAACCCAATCGGCCGCTAGGAGTTTGCTTTGGGAACGCCACCACGGGAAGCGGCTTTGCGGCCGCGTGAAAAATCTATGCAGATCAAGTTTCGCCTGGCGCTGGCCGCCATCGCCGCCGCCGCGCTGGCCACCCCGCTGTCGGCCCAACCGCGCGGCGATGAGCCGGTCGCGGTGCCGCGCACGATCAAGCAGGGCATCGACTTCGTCTATGTCGACCCGCAGATGAGCAGCGTCGCCAGGCGCCGCCAGCGCCCGCAGAACTGGCTGGCGCGGGTGTTCAACCGCGCCTCGCGCGGGCAGCGCGCCGGACCCAACATCCTGTTCCAGGACCTCGCCGCCGGCCTTCAGCAGTATCAGGCGACGTGGGGCCGGCTGCCGCAGGTCGCAATCCGCCCCGGGCCGGCGCTCAAGCGCGGCTCGACCGGCCCGCGCGTCGCCACGCTGCGCGCGCGGCTCGGCCTGCCGACCGGCGGCGGCTATGACGAGCGCGTGGCGCAGGCGGTCTCCGCCTATCAGGCGGTCCACGGGCTGGCCCCGGCCGACGGCATCGCGGGCCGGGCGACGATCGCCTCGCTCAACCGCGGCGCGACCCATTATGCGCAGCGCATCGCGATCAACATGGAGCGCGCCTACCGCCTGCCGACCAATGGTACGTTCGACCGCTTCGTGGTGGTCGATTCGGGCGCGGCGGAGACCTATCTGTTCAGCCGCGACCGCCTCGCCGACCGCATGCGGGTGGTGGTCGGCACCGCCAAGACCAAGACCCCGATGATGGCGGTGCTGATGCGCAGCGCCAAGGCCAACCCCTATTGGAACGTCCCGCCCGAGCTGATCCAGAGCCTGACCGCCAAGCGCGTCAACACCCAGGGGCTCTCCTACCTCAAGGATTTCCACTACGAGGTGCTGTCGGACTGGACCGCCAACGCCAAACTGGTCGATCCCAAGACGATCAACTGGAAGCGGGTCGCACAAGGCAAGAGCCCGATCCTCGTTCGCCAGCTGCCGGGGCCGTGGAATTCGATGGGCGAAATGAAGTTCGAAATGCCCAACGACTACGGCATCTACCTTCACGACACGCCGCACAAGGAGCTGTTCGCCAAGGACGACCGCTGGCTCAGCAACGGCTGCGTGCGGCTGCAGGATTACCGCCGCTTCGCCGGCTGGGTGTTCGGCAACGTGCCGCAACCAGCCTCGCCGCTCGAGCAGAAGTTCGACCTGCCGCGCCCGGTGCCGATCTATCTGACCTACCTGACCGTCGCCGCGTCGCCCAATGGCGTCACGTTCCGGCCCGACCCCTATGGCCTCGACGCTTTGGCGATGCCGCAGATGTTCGGCCCGGCGAGCAGGATCGCGTCGGCGACCTAAGCCGCCGCGATCCTAGCGCCCTTCGAACTTGGCCGGGCGCTTCTCGAGGAAGGCGGCGACGCCTTCGCGATAGTCGGCGGTGAAGCCGAGGCGGCGCATCTCGTCGCGCTGGAGGTCGAGTTCCTGGTCGAGGGTGCGCGATCCGCTGGTGCGGATCAGCGCCTTGATCGCGGCGAGGCCGAGCGGCGGGAGCGACGCCAGCTTGGCCGCCAGCGCATCGACCTCGCGGTCGAGCGCCTCGTCCTCGACGCATTTCCATATCAGGCCCCACTCGGCCGCTTTCTCCGCGGGTAGCGGCTCGCCGGTCAGCGCGAGGCCGAGCGCGCGGGCCTGGCCGATCAGCCGCGGCAAATGCCAGCTGCCCCCCGAATCGGGGATCAGGCCCAGCGCGGAAAAGCTCTGGATGAATTTTGCTGACTTGGCGGCGACGACCAGGTCGCACGCCAAAGCGATATTGGCCCCGGCGCCGGCGGCAACACCGTTGACCCGAGCGATTACCGGCTGCGGCAGCGCGGCGAGGGTGCGGACCAGCGGGTTCCAGCTGGCCTCGACGGTGTCGCCCAGATCGACCGCCTCGCCCGGCGCCACCGCGCGGTCGTTGAGGTCCTGCCCGGCGCAGAAGCCGCGCCCGGCGCCGGTGAGGATGATGACGCGGGCCTCGCCGAGCTTGGCCAGCGCATCCTTCAATTCGGCGTGCATCGCCTTGGTGAAGCTGTTGAGCCGGTCGGGGCGGTTCAAGGTGATGCGCGCGATCGCGCCGTCCGCCTTGCAGTCGATTGTCTCGTAAGCCATGCCCGCGCCTAGCCAAGGAGGGGGCATGGACGCAAACGATCTGGCCGCGAAGGTCGCGCAGTCGATGCTCGCCGCCGAGGGCACCGGGCCGGCGTGGGGGATCGTCATCGAGGAAGTTCGCGCCGGCTATGCGCGGCTGTCGATGACCTTGCGCGACGACATGCTCAACGGCCACCGCATCGCCCACGGCGGGATGATCTTCGCGCTTGCCGACACCGCCTTCGCTTATGTCTGCAACGGCCGCAACGAGCGCGCGGTGGCGGCGCAGGCGGGGATTGTCTTCCTCGGCCAGGCGGCCGCGGGCGAGACGTTGGTCGCCGAAGCCGAGCAACTCGCCCACGAGGGCCGCAGCGGGGTGACCCGCGTCGCGGTGCGGACATCAGATGGCCGTGCGGTCGCCGAATTTACCGGTTATTCGCGGACGATCGGTGGGTCATTGGTTGATTAAACAGGAGCAACTGGTGGACGGCGCAGCAAGCGAAGGAGCGACGATCGAGGCCAGCAACGCGCCGGCCGAGGCCGATCGCGCCGCCATTTTGGGCGCGTTGTCGGCCTTCAACGCCGACCACGGCTATCCCGCCGACATGTTGCCCGTCGCCGTGCTGCTCAAGGACGGCGACGGGAAAACGGTCGGCGGATTGTGGGGGAAGACCGTCTACGACTGGCTGTTCGTCGAGTTTCTGGTGGTTCCCGACGCTATGCGCGGCCATGATTTCGGCACCCGGTTGATGCTTGAGGCCGAGGCGCTGGCGATTGAGCGGGGGTGCGTCGGGGCGTGGCTGACCACCTTCAATTTCCAGGCGCGGCCGTTCTACGAGGGGCTCAGCTACCAAGTGTTCGGCGAACTCGAGCAGTCTCCGCGCGACTGCGTGCGGCTTTTCATGCGCAAGAAACTCGCTTGCCGGGACGATCGCACAGCGCAGGTTTGAAGCCGGGGTCCGCACGCGCTACATCAGTCGCATGTACACCACCGAATTAAGCAAGAGCGCGGCCGTCCAGGGCATCGAGGACCCCGCGCTGCTGGACGCGTTCGAGGCGCGGGTCGCTGCGGACGAGTTCATCGAGCCCAAGGACTGGATGCCCGAGGCCTACCGGCGCACTTTGGTGCGGCAGATCTCGCAGCACGCGCACAGCGAGATCGTCGGCATGCTGCCCGAGGGAAACTGGATCACGCGCGCGCCGTCGCTGCGTCGCAAGGCGATCCTGCTCGCCAAGGTCCAGGACGAGGCGGGGCATGGGCTGTATCTGTATTGCGCGGCGGAGACGCTCGGCACCTCGCGGGAAGAGATGATCGAGGCGCTTCACTCGGGCAAAGCAAAGTACAGCACGATCTTCAATTACCCGACGCTGACCTGGGCCGACATGGGGGCGATCGGCTGGCTGGTCGATGGCGCCGCGATCATGAACCAGGTGCCGCTCCAGCGGACATCCTATGGACCGTATGCCCGCGCCATGGTCCGGGTGTGCAAGGAAGAAAGCTTCCACCAGCGCCAGGGCTATGAGATCATGATTGCGCTGGCCAATGGCAATGCCGAGCAGAAGCGCATGGCGCAGGACGCGCTCGACCGCTGGTGGTGGCCGAGCCTGATGATGTTTGGTCCTCCCGATGACAATTCGCCCAACTCGGCGCAGTCGATGCGGTGGCGGATCAAGCGCGACACCAACGACGATTTGCGCCAAAAATTCGTCGACATCACCGTACCCCAGGCGGAGTTTTTGGGATTGCGGGTGCCCGACGCCGACCTTGCCTGGAACGAGCAAAAAGGCGGCTACGACTTCGGCGCGATCGACTGGGACGAATTCTACGCGGTGGTGCGCGGCGAAGGTCCGGTCGCCAAGGAGCGCATGGCCGCGCGCCGCGCCGCGTGGGACGACGGCGCGTGGGTGCGCGAGGCCGCCGCCGCGCATGAAGCCAAGCGGCGCGAAAAAGCCGCGGCGGCGTGAGCGACTGGCCACTGTGGGAAGTGTTTGTGCGCTCGAAGGGCGGGATGGCGCACCGCCATGTCGGCAGCGTCCACGCGCCCGATGCCGAACTCGCGCTGCGCCATGCCCGCGACACCTATACCCGGCGCCAGGAAGGGGTCAGCCTGTGGGTGGTGCCGTCGGCCGAGATCATCGCCTCGGACCCCGCCGAAGCCGGGCCGTTGTTCGAGCCCGCGGCGGACAAGATCTACCGCCACCCGACGTTCTACGACATCCCGGATGAAGTGAAGCACATCTGATGCCGTCGCTGCCGCCGATCGAGAAGGACGTCGAGGTGCGCGCCGCGGCCAAGCCGCCGCGTGGGGCATTCGACGCGCCGGGGGAGGGGCCGCACGACGCGGCGCGGCACGATTATCTGCTGCGGCTGGGCGACGACGCGCTGGTGCTCGGGCAGCGCTTGTCGGAATGGTGCGGGCATGCGCCGGTGCTCGAGGTCGACTTGAGCCTCGCCAACCTCGCGCTCGACCTGGTCGGTCAGGCGACGTTGCTGCTGGGCGAGGCGGGCGACGCCGACCAGCTCGCGTTCCACCGCGACGTGCTCGATTTCCGCAACTGCCTTTTGGTCGAGCAGCCCAACGGCGACTTCGCCCGCACCATCGCGCGCCATTTTCTATACGCGACGTGGCAGCACATGCTGCTCGAGCGGATGACCACGTCGCCCGACGCCTTCCTCGCCGGCTTTGCGGCGAAGGCGATCAAGGAAATCGCTTATCACCGCGAGATCGCCGCCGAATGGGTGGTGCGGCTCGGCGACGGCACCGAGGAGAGCGCCAAGCGCATGGCCGACGGCCTCGACTGGTGCTGGCGCTTCATCCCTGAATTGTTCGACGTCGACGAGCATCTCGCCGACCTGATCGGGCGCGGTATTGCCCCGGACCCGCGCGCATTCGAAGCCGAGTATCGCGCCGCACTCTCCGCAGTGTTGGCCGACGCGAAGCTTGCTGTCCCGCCCGACCAGCGCGCCATCCTCGGCGGGCGCCGCGGCCACCACAGCGAGCATCTCGGCCACTTGCTGGCGGTGATGCAATATGTCCCGCGCACCTACCCCGACGCGGTGTGGTAGGGAGGCGTGTCGGCGCATTTCTACCCGCTGACGGTGGCCGAGGTGGTGCCCGAAACCGCCGACGCCAATTCGATCCGCTTCGCCATGCCGCCCGAGCTCGAGCCGGCGTTCGCGTTCCGCGCCGGGCAGCATCTCACGCTCAAGGCCGACATCGGCGGCGAGGAAGTGCGGCGCAATTATTCTTTGTGCACCGCGCCCGCCGAGCGCGACTGGATGGTCACCGTCAAGCGCGTCGCCGGCGGGCTGTTTTCGAACTGGGTCGGCGATTCCCTTAAGCCTGGCGACACGCTCGAGGTGATGCCGCCGCACGGCTCGTTCACGACGGCGTTCGACCCCGCGGCGGCACGCTCCTATGTCGGGATCGCCGGCGGGTCAGGGATCACCCCGGTAATCTCGCTCATACGCACCGCTTTGTCGCTCGAGCCGGGGAGCGATTTTACCCTGCTCTACGGCAACCGCGACTCCGCCTCCGTCATTTTCCTCGACGCGCTGGCGGACTTGAAGGACCGCTACCTCGGCCGCTTTTCGCTCCACCATTTCCTCGCCGAGGAGGAGGGCGACGTCGATTTGTTCAACGGCATGCTCGACCGCGCCCGCTGCGACGAGGCGATCTTGAACCTGGTCGGCGATCCCGCCGCGGTCGACGCCTGGTTCATCTGCGGACCCGGCCCGATGATGGACGCAGCCGAAGGGGCCCTGCTCGACCGCAATGTCACCAACGACAAAATCCACATCGAGCGCTTCACCGCCGACCGACCGCCCGACGCACTGGCGCAGGAAATGGCGGCGCTCCAGACCAAAGCGGCGGGCGCCGAAGTCGCGGTTACCCTCGACGGCCGCACCCGCCGTGTGGCGTTCTCTCAGGGAAACATCCTCGACTCGGCGCGCGCCGCCGGCCTGCCCGCGCCGTTCGCGTGCAAAGCCGGGGTGTGCGCCACTTGCCGTGCCAAGGTCACGTCCGGAAAGGTCACCATGGCGGCACGCTACGGCCTCACCGACGAGGAGGTCGCCGCGGGCTACATCCTGACCTGCCAGTCGGTCCCCGACGGCGACGGGGTGGCGGTGGATTACGACGCTTAGTCGCGCTAGACGCGGCCCATGCTGAGCGAAACCGCCACTCCGACTAGGCCCCGCGGCCTGTCCGACTTGCCCCCGGTCACCAGCGACAGCCTGCTGGCGCTGATCGCGATGGCCAAGGCCGACCCGCGCGAGGACAAGATCGACGTCGGCGTCGGGGTCTTCCGCGACGCCTCCGGCCGCACCCCGATCCTCAAGGTGATGAAGGCCGCCGAAGCGCGCCTGCTCGCCACCCAGGACAGCAAATCCTATCTCGGCGGGTCGGGCGACATCCGATTTACAGATCTGATCCGCCCGATCCTGCTCGGCAGCCATGCCGGCGACGAGCGTATCGCCGGGCTCCAGACCCCCGGCGGGTGCGGCGCGCTGCGCCTCGGCTTCGAGCTGGTTGCCACCGCCAACCCTGACGCCCGCGTGCTGGTCGGCCGCCCGACCTGGCCCAACCACCAGCCGGTGATCGAGGGTGTCGGGCTCGAGATCGTCGATTACCCCTATTACGAGCGCGACAGCCGCGAGATTCGCTTCGACGACATGGTCGCGGCGCTGAAGGCCGCGCGCGCCGGGGATGTCGCACTGCTCCACGGCTGCTGCCACAACCCGACTGGTGCCGACCTCGACGCCGGCCAATGGGCCGAGGTCACGCGGATCGTGGCCGAGCGCGGCCTGCTGCCGTTGGTCGACATTGCCTACCAGGGCTTTGGGCGCGGGCTGGAGGAGGACGCTGCCGGGCTGCGCGGAATCCTCGACGCCTGCGACGAGGTGATCGTCGCGCAAAGCTGCGACAAAAATTTCTCGGTGTACCGCGACCGCGTCGGCAGCCTGTTCGTCAAGACCGCGGCGCCCGCCGCGAGCAAGACCGCGATGGCGCACGTGCTCCAGCTCGCCCGCGAAATGTGGTCGATGCCGCCCGACCACGGCGCCGCCGCGGTGCGCATCATCCTCGACGACGCCGACCTTCGCGCCGCGTGGCTGATCGAGCTCGAGGCGATGCGCACGCGCATCAACGACGTCCGCCGGCGCATCGCCGCCGCCGACCCGCGGCTCGCCTACATCGGCCGCCAGTTCGGCATGTTCTCCATGCTGCCGTTGTCGAAAGAGCAGGTCGTCGCGCTGCGCGAGCGCCACGCCATCTACATGGCGGACAGCGGGCGCTTCAACGTGGTCGGGATGAGCGACGATGCGCTGCCACGCTTCCTCGCCGCCGTCACCGAGGCGCTCGATGGCTGAGCGCGACCCCGGCCGCGTCGCTGCCGAGGTCGATTGGCGCGAGGTCGCCCGGCTCGTCCTCACCAGCCGCGAGCTCGACCGGCTGGAGGAGCAGGAGCTCGTCCCCGCCAAGAAGGTGCTTTATCAGTTTTCCGCGCGCGGGCATGATTTGGCGCAGGTGCTGCTCGGGCTTCAGCTCAAGGACGGCGACGCGGTGTGCGGCTATTATCGCTCGCGGCCGCTGCTGCTCGCGTTGGACGTTCCGCTGGCCGACGCGCTCGGCTCGGGCATGGGGCTCGCGGGCGGTTATTCCGACGGCCGCGATATCGGCGTGGTGTTCAACTACCCCAACCCCGGCGGCGCCCACGCGCTGCCGATGTGTGGCGGAGTGGGCGCGCAATATACGCCCGCGGCGGGCTGGGCACAGTCGATCAAGTATAAATCAGAGGTACTTAGCGAGGGACCCGACGACGCGATCGCTTTGGTGCTGGGCGG
>NZ_JANPKO010000120.1:0-13500 GCF_031426035.1 Sphingomonas sp.
GTCGATGAAGATGATGTACGGCTCGCCGGTCGCGAGGCGGGTTTCGACCAGCTTCTGGAACAAGGCGCGCGCATCGACGGTGCCGCGCACGGTGTTGTCCTTGGGGCTGCGCAAATCGAACTCGCGGCCGTCGCGCACGCACTCCATGAACTCGTCGGTGACGAGCACGCCGTGGTGGAGGTTCAGGGCCTTGCGGTTGAAGTCGCCGCTGGGCTTGCGGATCTCGAGGAACTCCTCGATCTCGGGGTGCGAGATGTCGAGGTAGCAGGCGGCCGAACCGCGCCGCAGCGAGCCCTGCGAAATCGCCAGGGTGAGGCTGTCCATGACGCGCACGAACGGGATGATCCCGCTGGTCTTGCCGTTCAAACCGACCGGCTCGCCGATGCCGCGCACCGCGCCCCAATACGTGCCGATGCCGCCGCCCTTGGAGGCCAGCCAGACGTTCTCGTTCCATGTCCCGACGATGCCGTCGAGGCTGTCGTCGACGCTGTTCAAATAGCAACTGATCGGCAGCCCGCGGCCGGTGCCGCCGTTGCTCAGCACCGGGGTCGCCGGCATGAACCACAGCTTCGAGATATAGTCGTAGATGCGCTGGGCGTGGGCCTGGTCGTCGGCGTAGGCCGAGGCGACGCGCGCGAACAGATCCTGGTAATTCTCGCCGGGCAGCAGATAGCGGTCGCGCAGCGTGTCCTTGCCGAATTCGGTCAGCAAGGCGTCGCGCGTCTCATCGGTGACGACGGCGAACGCGCGGGTGTCGACGGTCTTGCTGGTGCGCGCGGCGGGGGTGCCGACATCGTCGCTGGTGACTTCGGTGTGGGTAGAAAAATCCATCGCGCTTCCCCGTCCTTGCGGCGCCTCGACGCGCGCCTCTTGTTCACTCAATGTTCGACTCGGAGCCATGCCGGCATCCTAGTCCCTTTTGCCGCGCGCCGGGGTCTTTTCTCGGCCCCGTCCCCGATATCCACAGGGCACAAGGCAGCGCCTCGCCGGAATATGGGTATTCCGCCGCGAAACACTAGGTATTGAGAGTTCCCCCTCTCGCGCTACCACCCATAGTGCCTGAACCGTGGTGAGACGCAAGCAGGTAAATGCGAATTAACGCAAAAATCCTGTGGATCGGCGCAATTGCCACAGACGCGCCGGGGGCTAGTTGCGCAGCAACTCCAGCGTGCGCCTCAATGCGGCTTCCTCGGCGGCGCGGTAGGAGCTGTGGCCGCGCGGCGGGTCGTCGTCGAGGCCGGTGACAAAATACGCGCCGCCGGTGCCGCTCGCGCGGTCGATCCATAATCCCGAGCGCAGTCCGTAGGCATCGCCGGCATGTCCAGCTCGAGCGACACCGTCGCCGGCCGGATCGTCGGCGCACCCGGCGCGGCGCACCGGCCAGTGCTGGATGGCGAGCCCGTAGCTGCAGTAGAAGCCGTGGTCGGTGTCGCCGTTGCGCCCGTCGTAGACCCACGCCGGGGCGAGCATCGCCTCGACCGATTGCGGCGACAGGACTCGCACCCCGTCGAGCGTCCCGCCATTGAGCAGCATCCGTCCGACCCGGGCCAGCCCGCGCGCCGAAATGCGCAAGCCGCCTTGCGGTGAAAACAGCGCCCCGTTGACCCCCGGCCGCCACGTGCCGGGGATGTCGCACGCGCTGCCTTCGGGGGCGAACACCGGGCACTCGGGGCGCTTGCCCTTGAGGTCGTCGCGCACGACTTCGCCAGCTTGCGTCAGCACCACCGCGCGCGCCACCGCGGCGTCGCTGCACCACGGCCAGTTGAAGCAGGCGTCGAGGCCGAGCGGCACCAGCACGTCGCGCCGCATCACCCCGTCGAAGCGCTCCTGTGTGACGATCTCGATCAGCGACGCGACGATCGGGAAGTTGAGGTTGCTGTACTTGAAGTAACCGGTGCCCGGCGCGTGCGCAGCATCCCACGATGTCGGCGCCGCCATCACCGCCCGGAGCGACCCGCCGAGCGGTATGGCATATTGGTCGTCATGGTCGCGCACCGAGCTGGTGTGGCTGAGCAGCATGCGCAGCGAGATCGCGCGCTCGGGGAACGCCGGGTTGCGCAAGCGCCAGCCGAGTTTTTCGGAAACATCGGCGTCGAGATCGAGCTTGCCCGCCTCGACCAGCTTCATCACCGCCACCGCGACCAGCACCTTGCTGATCGACGCGATCCGCACCGGATCGTCGGGGGTCACGACGCGTCCGGCCGCGGGGTCGGCGAGGCCAATCGCATAAGCGCCGCGCTCGCCCGCGCGGTCGAACGCCACCCCGACCTCGGCGACCGGCGGCGCGGGCGGTGGCGGCGGTGGCACCGTCGCGCACCCGGCGAGGAGCAGCAGCAATGGGAGCAGCCGCGTCACCGCCGCGCGCTCAGCCCCCCGCCCCCTGGCGGGCGATGTTGAAGGCGGCGAGCTTGTGCCCGTCGGGGTCGCGGAAATAGCCGAAATAGTAACCGAACTTGGGGTCGCCGCGGTAGCCCGGCGGCCCTTCGTCGGTGGCGCCCAGCTCGAGCGCCTTGGCATAGAACGCATCGACCTTGTCCGGCGTGTCCATCACCAGCGCGACCATGTTGCCGTTGCCGCAGTCGGGCGGCTGCTTGTCGTACGGCCGCGTCACGACCAGCGCCGGGCGGTCCATCGACGTGCCGTACATGGTGAAGCCGCCGTCTTCGTCGGCGAACTGCATCAGGCGCTTGGCGCCGATCGTGCCGAGCAGCGCATCGTAGAACGAGCGCGCGCGCTCGAGGTCGTCGGTGCCGAGCGTGACATAGCCGATCATGCTGTTCCCCCTGGGTTGAAGCGCCGCGTCAGGCTTTCTTGGCGTCGCACGCGCCGATCCGCTTGGCGTCGACGCGCATCTTCATGGTCATCCCCTCGACCGGCCCGCCGGCGCCGTCCATCTTGGTCGCCATGCGCATCTGGTAGCGCTCGGGCGAGTAGGTGCCGGCCATCTCCATCACCTGGTTCATGCCGCCCTGGGCGCAGCGCATCTTGGCGTCGATCTTGCCGTTGCCCATGGTGAAATGGTCGTAGCGGCACTGGTTGCTGCCAGCGAAAAAATCCTCCTTGGGGCGCTTGGCCTCTTCCTCGGTCAGGCAGCTCTCATAGGTCTTGCCCTGGCCCGCGCCGGTGGCGTTTTTCATCCGCTCGGCCATCTCGGGCGGCATGCCTGGCGCGGTGACTTCTTCCATGGTCACCGTCGACGACCATTTGCCGGCGCGGATGAAATTGGTCCCGGCGCCAGCGTCGGCGACCTTGTCGGCGACCTCCTCGACCGAGGCGTTGGTGGCGCTGACCTCGGGATCGCTGTCGCAGGCGGCGAGCGGAATGGCGCAAGCAAGCAGGGCGGCGAAGGCGGTGTGGTTCATTGGTCGGATCTCCCCAGCAGGCGGCGCCACCATATGCGCTTGGGCGGGCGATTCAATCGGCGCGTGTGGCGGCGCGCGGGCCAAGCAGGATCAGGCGGCGGCGCGGGTAATCGAGGATGAAGCCCGGCCACGATTTGAACGCGTAGCTGCCAACGAAGCCGACCGCGTCGCCGCGCGCGAAATAGCCGACCGGCGGCTGGACCAGCAGCCGCGGCCCGGCGACCTCGACCCCGCCGATCGTGAACTTGTTGGCATTGACCACCGCGATCTTCATCTCGCCGCCGGTGCCCGACGCGGTGAACTCGGTGTAGGGCGTCAGCTTGGGATCGGCCGCCAGCAATCTTTCGTAGAACGGGCGGGTGATGTTGACGAAGGTGCGCGGCCCGTCGCCGATCGCCGCGCCGGTGTCGATGCGCAGCTTGGCCGGCACGCCCTCGATCCGCGCCGCGACGCGCGGGATGCCGTTGTCGAGCTCAAACGGGACGATCGTCGCGCCGGCCAGCGGGGCCAGCCGTGCAGCGTTGACAGCGAACGCGATCCGCCCGCCGGCCATGTCGAACAGCACGGCCTGGTCCTGCAGCGCGTCGAAACCGAGGATTCCGGCGATCGCCTGTCCCGCGGGCGCGAGCGAGCCCGACAGGTCGCTGACCGTCGGCTTGAGATTACGCACCTCAAGCGCCCCGGCGCGCAGCCGTTTGATCCGCGCCTGGCGCACCGCGATGGTGCCCGCCGTTCCCTCGACCGTGCTGGTGCCGGGGACGATCAGGCCCAGCTTGAGCGCGACATCGTCGTCGAGCGCCGAGCGGTTGGCGCCGCTGTCGACGAGGAACCAGTAGGGTCCCGTGCCCTCGATGCTGCCCTGGACGAAGCCGACCGAGCTCCGCACCACGCTGGCCGGGGCGGGCGCCGGCGCGGGTGCGGCGGCAGTGAGGCCTGCCGTCCCCAGAACAGCAAAGGCGAGGCGGCCGAACATCACAAACCTCAGATTGTCGTGCACCGATATGTAGCGCCGCGCCGCGCTCTCCACCATATGGGGCGCATGCCGATTCAAATCCGCGCCTCCCTCGCCGAGCCCGACAGCGGCGAGGCCTTCGTTCCCCACCGCCCGGCGCGGCCTGACAAGGCCGAGGGCGGGAAGAAGTTCGTGCTCCAGTCCGACTACGAACCGGCGGGCGACCAACCGGCGGCGATCAAGGAGCTGACCGAGGCCGCACTGGCCGGCGAGCAGGACCAGGTGCTGCTGGGGGTCACCGGCAGCGGCAAGACTTTTACAATGGCCAAGGTGATCGAGACGCTGCAGCGCCCGGCGCTGGTGCTCGCCCCGAACAAGATCCTCGCCGCCCAATTGTACGGCGAGTTCGCCCGCCTGTTCCCCGATAACGCGGTCGAATATTTCGTCAGCTACTACGATTATTACCAGCCCGAGGCCTACGTCCCGCGCTCCGACACCTACATCGAGAAGGAAAGCTCGGTGAACGAGGCGATCGACCGCATGCGCCACTCGGCGACGCGGTCATTGCTCGAGCGCGACGACGTCATCATCGTCGCCTCGGTCTCGTGCCTCTACGGCATCGGCTCGGTCGAGACCTATTCGGCGATGATCTTTTCCCTGAAGAAAGGCGGTCGCGAGGACCAGCGCGAGATCATCCGCAAGCTCGTCGCGCTGCAATATCGCCGCAACGACCAGGCCTTCGCCCGCGGCAATTTCCGCGTCCGCGGCGACAATCTCGAGATCTTCCCGTCGCACTATGAGGACACCGCCTGGCGCATTTCTTTCTTTGGCGACGAGATCGAAGAGATCGTCGAGTTCGACCCGCTGACCGGCAAGAAGGTCGCGTCGCTCGATAGTGTCAAAGTCTACGCCAACTCGCACTATGTCACCCCGGGGCCGACTCTCAAGCAGGCGATGGAAGCGATCCGCCATGAACTGTCGGAGCGCCTCAAGGAGCTTGAGGCCGAGGGCAAATTGCTCGAGCTGCAGCGGCTCGAGCAGCGCACCAATTTCGATCTCGAGATGATCGCCGCCACCGGCAGCTGCGCCGGGATCGAGAATTATTCGCGCTTCCTCACCGGCCGCCTGCCCGGCGAGCCGCCGCCGACCCTGTTCGAATATCTCCCCGACAACGCCTTGCTGTTCGTCGACGAGAGCCACCAGACGGTGCCGCAAATCGGCGCGATGGCCAAGGGCGACCACCGCCGCAAGATCACGCTGGCCGAATACGGCTTCCGCCTGCCCTCATGCATCGACAACCGTCCTTTGCGCTTCAACGAATGGGACGCGATGCGCCCGCAGACTACCTTCGTCTCGGCCACCCCGGGCCCGTGGGAGATGGAGGCGACCGGCGGCGTGTTCTCGGAGCAGGTCATCCGCCCGACCGGGCTGATCGACCCGCCGGTCGAGATCAAGCCGGTCGAGGACCAGGTCGACGACCTCGTCCACGAGGCGAAGGAAACCGCGCGTAAAGGCTACCGCACCCTCGTTACCACGCTGACCAAGCGCATGGCCGAGGACCTTACGGAGTATCTCCACGAGGCGGGCCTTAAGGTCCGCTACATGCACTCGGACGTCGAGACGCTCGAGCGCATCGAGCTGATCCGCGAGCTCAGGCTCGGGGTCTACGACGTGCTGGTCGGCATCAATTTGCTGCGCGAGGGGCTCGACATTCCCGAGTGCGGGCTGGTCGCGATCCTCGACGCCGACAAGGAGGGCTTCCTGCGCTCGGAGACCTCGCTGATCCAGACCATCGGCCGCGCCGCGCGCAACATCGACGGCCGCGTCATCCTCTACTCCGACCGCGTCACCGGGAGCAAGGAGCGCGCCCTCAACGAGACCGACCGGCGGCGCGAGAAGCAGGTCGCGTACAACCTCGCGCACGGCATCACGCCCGAATCGATCAAGACCCGCATCAACGACATCATGAGTGACGTGACGATGCGCGACGGCGTGCTGGTCGAGACCGGCGACGACGAGCGCCCGCACCTCGTCGGGCACAATTTGAAAGCCTACATCGCCGACCTCGAGAAACGCATGCGCGCCGCCGCCGCGGATCTCGAATTCGAGGAAGCCGGCCGCCTCCGCGACGAAATCCGCCGCCTCGAGGAAGACGACCTCGGCATCCCCCACCCGCAAAGGGTAGCGCCGCGGCCAACCGGCAAGTCGAGCGAAGGCAGGCCGGGGACGCGCAAGGGGCGGTTCGGGAAGACGGGACGGACGCGGTTCGGCCGCTAACTCCCTACCGCAGCACCCCCCTCTGCTCCATCGCCCGCGCGTACAGGAACAGCGCCGCGGCGATCAGGATGATGACGTAGGGCATCACCTGGTACATCGGGTCCTCCGCACCGGCCAGCGGCGGTGCTCCCAGCGCCTGGTAACCGAGGCCGAGGATCGCGCCGAGCAGCGACGCTGCGAACGCCCATACCGCCCAGCGATGACGCATCAGCAGCAGCACCGAAGCCACCAGCCCGCCCCACACCCCGAGCCCCCAGCCGAACTGCGCCCACATGGGAAACGCGTCGATCCACGCCAGCACCGCGTTGGGGTCGACCGTCGGCATCATCCCGGCGAGATACTCGGTGTCGCGCATCCGCGTCTTCCAATAGTCGAAGCAGCCGAACCCGCTCCACAGCGTCGACAAGGCGCCGACGATCCACAGGTGAACCGGCACCTGTGCTGGCGTGACATCGTCCATGAAAAATCCCCCTCCGCGCCCGGCCCGCGCCGGGCAGCGAAGAGGAAACCGCGATTGCGGCGGCGTGTCAAATCCCGCCTGGGATTGAAGTGCCGCCGCCGCCGCCGCGTGGATTACATCCCGATGCGCAGACCGATCTGCGCCGAGATGTCGTCGCCGTCGTTGCGCCCGAACGTCGAGGACACCGTGGCGTCGAGGCTGGCGGTGCCGAACAGCGCCGCGCTGGCGCCGCCGGTGAGCCGCGCATAGGCCTTCTTCGAGCGGTCGCTAAGCCGCCAGCTGTTGACGATCGTCGGCGACGAATGCTGCGCGTAGAACGCGGTGTCGCCATTGCCCGACAGCGTCTTCTCCATCGCCGCCGCGACGAACGGGCGGAACGACAGCCCGCCGCTGTCGAAATCGCCGCGCGCCTCGAGCCCGAGGCTGCCGGTCAGTGCCTTGGACGACAGCTCGCCGACGTCGAGGCTGAGCGCGGGGTCGCCGCGCTCGCTGTAATCGTCGACCTTGGCCTTGGCGTAGTCGAGCGCCACCACCGGCCCCGCGCGCCAGCTGCCGAGCGGCATCAGATAGCCGGCCTTGGCGCCGGCAAGCCAATGGTTGCCGTCGGGCTTGGCCGACATGTCCTGGACCACGCCGTCGCGGTCGATCTTGTGCTTGTCGTGGCCATAGCCCGCGTAGCCCTGGACGAACGCGCCGGCGATCGCGTAGCCGGCGAACGCGCCCAGCTGCAGGCTGGTGGTGCGGGTGTCGGCGCTGCCGCCGATGAAGCGCAGCTCGGGCTTGGACAGATTGGCGGCGAGGCCGACCACCGCATTGCCCATGCCGTAGCGCAACCCGGCGGTGGCGCCGACGCTGTCATAATCGAATGCGTCGGTCGAACGGGTCTGCTCGCCGTCGCGGCTGGCCATGTCGCCGGCGACGAAGAACTGCAGCCCGTCGGCCGTGTCGCCGTCGCGCGGTGCCGAGGTGTCGAGGCGGCTCGACAGCGTGCGGCCGAACTGGCGCGCGGTCTCGAGGCCCAGTTCGCTCGACCCTTGAAGAGTCAACGGCGCGGTCAACTGGGTCTGGATGTAGCGCGCCACCACGGCGAAGCCGGCCGAAGTCAAATGGATCCCGTCGACGTACAGCAGATACTGGTTGGCGAACGCCGGGTTGGTCACGCATTGCGTCGCCTCCGCCACCGGGCACGCGCCGGTGCTGGCAAAGCCGTAGGCGGCGGGGTTGGCGACGATCTGGTCGCGGACCAGCGTCAGGTCGAGGTAGTGGACGGTGACGCCATTGGCGGCATAGCCGGCCAGGGTCGACTGGATCGCGGCGTTGAACGTGGTCGAATAGGCATTGCGCACCGCGGCCGCCGCGGCGGGGTCGGGCTCGAGCGCCAGCTCGGGCAGGAACGAGGTGTTTCCGGCGAGGAAGCTGATGGTCTCGGCCCCGGCGCCGACCAGCGCGTTGAGCCCGGCCGTCGCCTGCGCGGCCGAAGCAAC
Source organism: Sphingomonas sp. (assembly GCF_031426035.1). Taxonomy (GTDB): domain Bacteria; phylum Pseudomonadota; class Alphaproteobacteria; order Sphingomonadales; family Sphingomonadaceae; genus Sphingomicrobium. The sequence continues at coordinate 8,536 of NZ_JANPKO010000120.1, forward strand.
CGCCGCGGCCGGCACGCCGGCCAGCGTGCCGCCGTTCTGCTGGTACAGCCGCGCGTCGTTGCCGCCGATCGAGACGGTCACCAGGTCGTCCGCATCGAAGCTGCCGGACACGGTCGGGAAGGCGCCGCCGCCGCCGCCCGCCAGGAACGCGCCATATTCGGTGGGGAAGCCGAGCACGCCCGGCCCGGCAACGGTGTTGTTGTTGCTGGTCAGTGCGCCGCCGATCGCGAAATTGTCGACCGGCACGCCAAGCAGCAGCGACAGCGTGTCGATATAATTGGTCCCGCCGGAAAAGCGGCAGGTGCTGTACACCGCCGGGCACGGCTGGCCGATCAGCGCGAACAGATTGTCCTGGTCGGCATAGCTGTCGCCGAACGCGACGATATGGTCGACGCGCTGGGCGGCGGCCGGGGTTGCCAGTGAAGCAAGTGCAATGGCCGAGGCGCCGATCAGGGCGCGGCCGGGCAGGCGGCGATAAAGCATCTAAAATCCCTCCCGCGGCCGCGGGACGAGCGGCCGCCTCGCCCTGCTATGGGTTGCCAACGGCCGTTATGACAAGCGGTTAACGCCCGCGCCGCGCCGCTTCGCCACGGCCCTGCTGCGCTGGGGCAACAGTCGCGAGCGGCCATCGCTCGCGTGAATTGTCGGCGAACCGTGGCCGCCGAGCGCCGGGGTGATTATATTAACGGCCAATGCTTTACCATTCCGCAGCGGTTCACCTTACACATTGATAAGGGCCGCATGACAAAGGGTGCCATGACCTACCGCTTGCTGATTTCCGCCGCCGTCGCGCTCGGGCTCGCCGCCTCGGCCGGGGCCGCCGCGTGGCAATCCCAGCCGATCGAGCCGATCGCCATCCCGCCGTCGGTCGATCAGGGCGTCGACATGCTCTACGTCGACCGCGAGCTCAACGCCGACATCCGTCTGCGCAACCAGGAAATGGAGCAGAACGCGTTCGGCAATTACGGCGGCGTCCCGTTCGACCTGCTCGAGACGGTCAACCCGATGTTCACCGACCTGCGCCGCGGGCTGGTGCGCTACCGCATGGAGTGGGGCGGGCTGCCGCAATTCGCGATCCCCGCCGGCCCCGCGCTCAAGGCGGGCGCCGAGGGCGAGCGCGTGGCGATGCTGCGCGAGCGGCTCGGGCTCGGCTACGGCACCCGCTTCGACGCGCCCCTGGCAGCGCGCGTCACGCGCTACCAGCAGGTCCACGGGCTCAAGCCCGACGGCATCGTCGGCAATGCCATGATCGCGTCGTTGAACCTCGGCGCCGAGCATTACGAGCGGGTGCTGATGATCAACATGGAGCGCGCCCGGCGCTTGCCTGCCCCGGGCGAGGCGCGGCGCTACATCATCGTCGATTCCGGCTCTGCGCGGCTGTACATGTTCGAGAACGACCGCATGGTCGACACCATGCGCGCGGTGGTCGGCACGGCCGAGACCGAAACCCCGATGATGGCGGCGCTGATGCGCTTCGCCAGCGTCAATCCTTATTGGAACGTGCCGCCCGAGCTCAACAGCAAGATCGTCGCCCCCAACGTGCTCAAGCAAGGCCTCGGCTATCTCACCGAGCGCAAATATGAGGCGTTCGCCGGGTGGAGCGAAAAAGCCCCGCAGCTCGATCCCGCCAAGATCGACTGGCAGGGGGTCAAGGACGGCACCGTCGAGGTCCGCCTGCGCCGCCGCCCGGGACCCGGCAATTCGATGGGCGACATCAAGTTCATGATGCCCAACGATTTCGGCATCTACCTCCACGACACCCACGACAAAACGGTGTTCCAGAAGGACGATCGCTGGATCAGCAACGGCTGCGTGCGGGTCGAGGACGCGCACCGCTTGGCCACCTGGTTGTTCGGCGCGATGCCGGTCGGGCGCGATCCTGACGTCGAGGAGCGCGTCGACCTGCCCGAGCCGGTGCCGGTGTTCATGACCTATCTCACCGCCGCCGCGACGCGCGACGGGGTGGTGTTCCGCGCCGACCCCTACAACCGCGATCCCGCGGTGCTCGCCCGCTACTTCGGCGAGGCGGCGCAAATGGCGCAGGTGGTCGAGCAGTAAGTCCGCTGCTCTAGGCGATCGTTTTCAGCGCCTCGTAGCAGTCGGCGTCGATCGCCCCGCCAATTTCGGCCTCGATGATCGCCAGCGCCGCTTCGCGCTCCATTGCGCCGCGATACGGGCGGTCGGCGGTCAGCGCATCGTAAAAGTCGCAAATCGTGATGATCCGCGTCTCGCGCCCGATCTGGTGCGCGTCGAGCCCGAGCGGATAACCGCGCCCGTCGAGCCGCTCGTGGTGCGCCGCGGCAACCGGCGCGAGGTCGCTGAGCACCCCGATCCGTCCCAGAATATGCTGGGTGTGCGCGGCATGGTCGCGCATCTGCGCCCACTCCGCCTCGTCCAGCTTGGCTGGCTTGTCGAGGATCGCATTGGACACCCCCAGTTTGCCGATGTCGTGGAGCAGCGCCGCGCGGTGCAGCCAGCGCCGGCGCGGCGGAGCCACGCCCATCGCCGCGCCGATCCGCGCCGCGAAGTCGGCGACCCGCTCGCTGTGGCCGGCGGTGTACGGGCTCTTGGCGTCGATCACCGCTCCGAACGCGGCGGCGATCGCGTCGAGATAATCGTCGTCGACCGGCTGCACGGTCTCGGCCGGGGCGAGCGTCACCAGCAGCGCGTCGAGCGCCGATGACTTGAGCCCGGCCCACAAAGAATCCTTCGCCGCGACAGTTTCGAACGCGGTGACCAGCGCGGGGTCGAACCACGTCCCCGAACGCCGCCGCACCTCGCCCAGCGCGGCATCGCGCCCGGCGTGGGCATGGAACACGTCGGCGACCTGGGCGAGCAGGGCGATCCGCGCGAACAACGGGATCGCGTCGCCGCGCAATTTCCCCGGCCGCCCCGAGCCGTCCCAATGCTCGTCGAGGCGGTAGATGCCGTCGCACACCGAGTCCGAAAAGCGCAGGCTGCGCGCGATGTCGGCGCCGCGCGTGCAGCGGGTCAGGATTAGTTCGTCGGCGATCGCCTCGCCGTTCTTGAAGATATTGCCGATCGCCGCCGCGCGCCGCCCGAACGGCGCTCCGCGCGCGGTTTTCGAAACGACGAAATGGAGGGTCGCGGCAAGGCTCGTCCCGACCGTCTTGTAGCCCTGCTTGAAGGCGCGGTCGTCGGCCTCGTACAAAGCGCAGATCCGCGCCGCGTTGCTCGAGCAGCCGAGATCCTTGAGCAGCAAGGTGTAATACAGGTCGTGAAGCTCGCGCGGCGCAAGCCCGAGCGCTCGGCCGATGTGGCTGCCGATCCAGCACGCCCGCACGCAGTGGCCCGCCGGCTGGCCCTCGGTGAGGTCGAGCGCATAGCTGAACGCGCCGACCAGCTCGGCCAGCGAGACAGTGGCGCGCGCATCGGCGGCAAGGATCGGCTGGTACTGCATCGGCGCGGTCGCGCCTTTATCGCCGTTTGGCGTTAACGATTTGACTAGCGCAGCGACGCGCCGTGATGGAGCGGAGGAACAGACGGCTCGCCGGCGCCATTCGGCACGGCGAGCCACCCAGTCCGCGCGGCCTCGCAGTCAGTGCTTAGAAAATGATGCGATAGCTGCCGTCGTCCTGGCGCTCGCAACTGCCGCCATTGATGTCGTCGGCCTGCTGCTCGGTATATTCGTCGGGGTCCTTACGCACTTCATTCTGCTCCTGGACCAGCGCGCTCTGGCACTGGCCAAAGTTGCGGTAGCCCTCGGGCGGGGTGGGGTTATGCGCGGCCATTGCGGCGGTTGCCGCGCCGCCCGCAAGCAGCATTCCAAGGATCAGTCTTTTCACGAAGTCTTCCTTTCGTCCCGAGGGTTCGGTCATCCGCAGCCGGCGCCTTCATGCGCGTCGGCGCGGCGATCGAAAGCGCGTTGTTGACGCGCCACATCAAGATACGTTGGCAAATGCCGTGCGGATGCACGGCGCGGCCGCGCTAGCCGCGCTCCAATTCCCGCTTGAGCGTGGCCAGCCGCGCCGTCGCGCCCGCCGCGTGGGGCCCGATCCAGCGCTCGTGGATGGCGTGGATCGGCAGCGGGTCGAGGTGGTTCCAACGCTCCCGCCCGCGCCGCTCGGCGATCACCAGCCCGGCCTCCTCCAGCACTTTCAAATGCTGCATCACGGTGCACCGGTCGAGCTCGGGGAAATGCGCGACCAACGTCCCGGTGGTCAGCGGCTGGTCCTTCAGATCGTCGAGCATCTGGCGCCGCACCGCCGAGCCCAGCGCCTTGAAGATGCGGTCGTGCTCGGCAGCAATTGACATGTTACATAAGTATAACATAAACAGCCGCGACTCAAGCGGAGAATTCGCCATGGACTTGAAATTCCGGGTCGCGGCGCGGATCGCAAAACCGGTCCACGAGGTTTTCGAGGCGGTCGCCGACCCCGCCCAGCTGTCGCATTACTTCACCACCGGCGGGGCCAAGGGCCGGCTCGAAACCGGCGCCACGGTGAGCTGGGATTTTCACGATTTCCCCGGCGCGTTCGACGTCGACGTGGTCGAGGTCGTGCCCAATGAAAAGATCGTGCTGCTGTGGGCCGCCGGCGACGGCGAGCCGCCCAATCTCGAGGGCGTCGAGTATAAGCTCGCCGACTATAAGACCCGCGTCACGATGACCTTCAAGGCCCTCGACGACGGCCGCACGATGGTCGAGATCGCCGAGGAAGGGTGGCGCGAAACCGAGGCCGCGCTCAAGGCGAGCTACGGCAATTGCCAGGGCTGGACGCAGATGCAGTGCGCGCTCAAAGCGTGGCTCGAGCACGGCATCAACCTGCGCGAGGGGATGTTCAAATAGATCGGAGCAGCAGCGCGACTCCCGCGGCGACAAGCGCGATCCCCGTCGCGCGCTGGAACAGGCGGCCCGGGATCAGTTTCTCGGTCAGCACCAGCATGCCGAGCGCCGCCACCCACAGCAAGTTCATCACGCCGCCGACGAACAGCAACAGCATCAGC
>NZ_JANPKO010000121.1:0-2041 GCF_031426035.1 Sphingomonas sp.
CCGTTGCCGGGCGGCGTGTCCGCCTCGGTCGAAGGCGCCGTGCTGTCGGTCAAGGGCCCAAAGGGCACGCTCAGCATGCCGATGATCGACGACATCGATTACGGCATCGAGGACGGCCGCATCGTGGTCAAGCCGGCCAACGAGACCAAGCGCGCGCGCTCGTTCTGGGGCATGCACCGCACGCTCGTGCAGAACCTCGTGACCGGCGTCACCGACGGCTTCACCAAGGTGCTCGAGATCACCGGCGTCGGCTACCGTGCCGCGGCGCAGGGCAAGACCCTTAAGCTGCAGCTCGGCTACAGCCATGACGTCAATTACGCCATTCCCGATGGCATCGAGGTCAAGACCCCGGACGCGACGACGATCGAGATCAGCGGGATCGATCGCCAGCAGGTCGGCCAGGTCGCGGCCGAAATCCGCCGCTGGCGCAAGCCCGAGCCGTACAAGGGCAAGGGCATCAAGTACCGCGGCGAATATATCTTCCGCAAAGAAGGCAAGAAGAAGTAGCCATGGCGAGACTTTCCCTGTTCGACCGGCGCCGCCGGCGTGTCCGCACCCAGTTGCGCAGCCACGCCTCGGGCAAGCCGCGCTTGTCGGTCCACCGCTCGGGCCGCCACATCTACGCCCAGGTCATCGACGACGCCGCCGGCAAGACGCTGGCCGCGGCCTCGACCCTCGACAAGGATTTGAAGGGCAAGACCGGCGCCACCCGCGACGGCGCCGCCCTGGTCGGCAAGACGCTCGCCGAGCGGGCCAAGAAGGCCGGCGTGTCGCGCGTGGTGTTCGACCGCGGCGGTTTCCTTTTCCATGGCCGGGTGAAAGCCCTCGCCGATGCCGCCCGCGAAGGCGGATTGGAGTTCTAAATGGCTGACGAAAAAGAAACCCCGCAGGCCGCTGAAACGCCTGCTCCCGCTGAAACGCCTGCTCCGGCCGAAGCTCCGGCTGCGGCCGAAGCGCCTGCTCCGGCTGAAGCTCCGGCCGCCGAGGCTCCGGTTGCCGCTGAAGCGGCGGCTCCCGAAGCTGCGCCGCAGCCCGACGCGCGTGGTCCCCGTGGCCCGCGTGGCGGCCGCGGCCGTGGCGGCGGTGGCGGCGGTGGCCGTGACAATCGTGGCGGCGGACGGCGCGACAATCGCGGCGGCGGCCGCGGCGGCAGCGACGACGGCGGCGAGGAGCTGATCGAGAAGCTGGTCCACATCAATCGCGTGTCCAAGACGGTCAAGGGCGGCAAGCGCTTCGGCTTTGCGGCGCTGGTCGTGGTCGGCGACGGCAAGGGCCGCGCCGGTTTCGGTCACGGCAAAGCGCGCGAAGTCCCCGAGGCGATCTCCAAGGCGACCGCGGCGGCCAAGAAGGCGATGGTCCGCGTTCCCCTGCGCGACGGGCGTACGCTGCACCATGACGGCAACGGCCATTTCGGCGCCGGCAAGGTCACCGTCCGCTCGGCGCCGTCGGGCACCGGAATCATTGCCGGCGGCCCGATGCGCGCGGTGTTCGAGAGCCTCGGCGTCCACGACGTGGTGACCAAGTCGGTCGGCACCTCGAACCCCTACAACATGATCCGCGCCACCTTCGAGGCGTTGAAGGAACAGACCAGCCCGCGGTCGGTCGCCCAGCGCCGCGGCAAGAAGGTCGCCGACCTGCTCGGCCGCGGGGGCGCCAGCGCCGCCGAGGCCGAGGCCCAGGCCGAAGCGATCGTGGAGTAAGCGTGATGGCCCAAGAAAAACCCAAGAAGATCAAGATCACCCAGACCGGATCGCCGATCCGCCGCGACAAGACCCAGCGTGCAACGCTGGTCGGGCTCGGCCTCAACAAGATGCGCCGCACGGTGGAAGTGGAGGGGACCCCCGAAGTCCTCGGCCAGGTCCGCAAGGTCGCCCATCTGGTGAGCGTGGAGAAGTAAGGACAGATCCTCTCCCCTTCAGGGGAGAGGAGGGAGCGGCGACAGCCGCGGAAGGAGATGGGGAGTGCCGGGGCGTCGCCAGACTCCCCCTCTCCCCGTCCCTCTCCCCTGAAGGGGAGAGGGAGCAAAACAGCGCGACAAAAG
>NZ_JANPKO010000122.1:0-25210 GCF_031426035.1 Sphingomonas sp.
CCAGGAGATGGCGGCCAAGTTTACCGCCGACGCGATCACGCCGTTCGCCGCCGAGTGGGACGCAAAGCATATCTTCCCGCGCGATACGATCAGGGAAGCGGCGGAGCTCGGCTTCGGCGCGATCTACGTCAGCGAGGAGAGCGGCGGGATCGGGCTCGGGCGGCTCGAGGCGGCGCTGATCATGGAGGCGATGGCCTATGGCTGCCCGTCGACCAGCGCGTTCATCTCGATCCACAACATGGCGAGCTGGATGATCGACCGCTTCGGCTCGGCCGAGGTCAAGGCCAAATACCTGCCCGCCATGATCCCGATGGAAAAAATGGGCAGCTATTGCCTGACCGAGCCGTCGTCGGGCTCGGACGCCGCCGCGCTCAAGACCAAGGCGGTCAAGGACGGCGACCATTATGTCGTCTCCGGCTCCAAGGCGTTCATCTCGGGCGGCGGCGAGAATGAAGTCTATGTGACCATGGTGCGGACCGGCGAGGAGGGGCCCAAGGGCATCACCTGCCTGGTCATCGACAAGGACATGAAGGGGGTCAGCTTCGGCGCCCAGGAGAAAAAGCTCGGCTGGCATTCGCAGCCGACCGCGCAGGTCAATTTCGACGAGGTGCGGGTACCGGTCGCCAACCGCGTCGGGGCCGAGGGCGAGGGTTTCCGCATCGCCATGATGGGGCTCGACGGCGGGCGGCTCAATATCGGCGCCTGCTCCTTGGGCGGCGCCCAGCGCTGCCTCGACGAGGCGGTCAACTACACCAAGGAGCGCAAGCAGTTCGGCACCGCCATCGCCGACTTCCAGAACACCCAGTTCACCCTCGCCGACATGGCCACCGACCTCGAGGCGGCGCGCTGGCTGCTCTATGTCGCCGCGGCCAAGGTCACCGCCAACGCCCCCGACAAGTCGAAATTCGCGGCGATGGCCAAGCGCCTCGCCACCGACAACGGCTCGTCGATCGTCGACCGCGCGCTCCAGTTGCATGGCGGCTACGGCTATCTCCAGGATTATCCGATCGAGCGCTTCTGGCGCGACCTGCGCGTCCACTCGATCCTCGAGGGGACCAACCAGGTCATGCGCATGATCGTCAGCCGCGACCTGCTGCGGCAATGATGATTTGCAGTTCAGACTCGCGTCCCGTGTCCGTTCGTATCGAGCAGCGTCGAGCGAAGCCGAGACGCGCCCGTCGAGATACCCCTGCGACCAACCTCCGGCACGACTTCTCGACAGGCTCGAAGTCTGCTCGAGGCGGTAATGAGTAGAGCATGACCGAGTCCAAGACCAAGCGGCCAACCGTCCCGTTCGACCCCTTCGCGATGGCCAAGAGCGCCGGTGATTTCGCGTGGGGCCTCGCCGCCAAGCCGGCCGAGCTGCTCGAGGTGCAGCTCGCCGCGACCCGCCAGTGGGGCGAGTTCTGGACCAGCGCGCTGCGCCCGCCCGCCGACCCGCCGCGCGACCGCCGCTTTGCCGCCCCCGAGTGGAGCGCGGACCCATATTACCGCGCGATCCGCGATTCCTACCTGCTCGCCTCGCAGCAGTTGCGCGAATTGGTCGCGCGCGGCGGCGGCGACGGGCAGTCGAAGGCGACCGCGAGCTTCCTCCTCGACCAATATTTGAATGCGGTGTCGCCGACCAATTTCGCGGCGACCAACCCGGCGGTGATCCAGCGCATCCAGGAGACCAAGGGCAAGAACCTGGTCGAGGGGTTCGCCAACCTTCTCGAGGATGTCTCGTCGGGCAAAGGCATCGTCCAGCGGCGCAGCGACCCGAGCGCGTTCGTCAAGGGCGAGACGATCGCCGCGACGCCGGGCCAGGTGGTGTTCGAGAACGACCTGTTCCAGCTGATCCAGTACACGCCGGTGACCGCCAAGGTCGCCGCCGAGCCGCTGCTCTACGTTCCGCCCCTCGTGAACCGCTACTACATGATCGACCTCCGGCCCAAGTCGAGCCTGGTCAAATGGCTGGTCGACCAAGGGCGCACAGTGTTCGTCGTGTCGTGGGTCAACCCGACCGAAGCGCACCGCGACAAGGACGTCGCGGCCTATGTCACCGAAGGCGTGGTCACCGCGATCGAGCAGGTCCGCAAACGCACGAAACAGGCGCCTGACCTATTTTCCTTCTGCCTCGGCGGGACGCTGGTCGCGATCGCGCTGGCGTGGCTCGCCGCCAAGGGCCGCGCCCAGGACGTCAATTCCGCCACGTTGATCGGCTCGATGGTCGATTTCGCCGACATGCGCGACTGGTCGGCGTTCGTCCACGAAGGGCATTTGGGCGCGCTCGAGGACCATCTCGAGGCGCAAGGCTTCATCGATTCGGTCGAGCTGCAGCGCCTGTTCGCGGCGATGCGCGCCAACGATCTGATCTGGTCGTCGGTGGTCCAGCATTATCTGCTCGCCCAGCCCGCCCCGCCGTCCGACCTGCTGACCTGGTTCGAGGACGGCGCGCGGATCCCCGCGGCGTTCCTGAAGTCGTACAACCGCGACCTGTTGCTCAACAACAGCTTGAAGGAGCCCGCCGGGTTCAAGGTCGGCTATGTCGCGATCGATTTGGCCGCGATCGAAACGCCGATGCTGGTGATCGCGCTCAAGGACGACCACGTCTCGGCGTGGAGCGCGGTGTATGACGGCGCGCGGCTGCTCAAGGCCGACTTCGTCCTTGGCGGGTCGGGCCACAACGCCGGGGTGATCAACCCGCCCGCCGCGGGCAAGCACGGTTTCTGGACCAACGACGCGCGGCCCCAGGCGGCCGAAGACTGGCTCGCCGGCGCGACCAAGCATGATGGCAGCTGGTGGCCGCACTGGACCCAGTGGCTGGCGCGGCACGGCAGCGGCAAACAGGTCGCGGCGCGCGCCATTTCGGACGGTCTCGAGCCTGCCCCGGGCCGCTACGCGATGATGCCGTAATGGACGCGGTGACCAAGGTGCAGGACGTCCTCACGTTCAAACAAGGCCAGGCCGGCCGCCTCCGCCTCAACCGGCCCAAGGCGCTCCACAGCCTCAACCGCCAGATGGTGCGCGCAATGTCCGCCGCGCTGATCGAATGGCGCAGCGACCCCGACGTCCGCATCATCCTCATCGACCACGCCGAGGGCCGCGGCTTCTGCGCGGGCGGCGACGTCGTCGGCATTTCGCAGGACGTCGCGGGCCATGAGGCGGCGGCGCGCGGCTTCTTCTTCGACGAATACCGCCTCAACCATCTCGAATACACCTACCCCAAGCCCGGGGTGGCGTTCATGGACGGGGTGACGATGGGCGGCGGGGTCGGCATCGCCTGCCCGTGCCGCTACCGCGTCGCCACCGAACGCACCTTGTTCGCCATGCCCGAGACCACCATCGGGCTGTTCCCCGATGTCGGCGGCGGGCGCTATCTGTCGCGGCTGCGCGGGCGATTGGCCCAGTTCCTCGCGCTGACCGGCCACCGGCTGAGCGGCGCCGAGTGCGTCGCACTGCGCCTCGCCACGCATTTCGTCCCCTCCGACCGGCTAGGCGCGACAAAAGAGAAGATCATCGCGCAGCCGTTCCGCACCCAGGCGATCCTCGACGAAGCGGCAGAAACGCAGGTGCTTGACGCGCCGATCATGGGCCGGCTCGAGGCGATCAACCGCTGCTTCGCGTCCGACCGTCTGGAAGACATCCTCGCCGCGCTCGACGCCGAGTTCGACGACCCGTGGTGCGCCGAGCAGGCGCGGATCATCCGCGCCAAGTCGCCGATGGCGTGCAAGGTCAGCCTCAAATTGCTCGTCGAAAGCCAGTACCAGCTTCATTTCCTCGACGAGATGCAACTCGAATATGCGATCATGGTGCGCCTCATCCGCCACCCTGATTTCCGCGAGGGCGTGCGCGCGCTGCTGATCGACAAGGACAATGCCCCGTGCTGGCAGCCCGCCGATCCGTCCGCGATCGGCGACGCCGAGGTCGACGCGTTCTTTGCGCCGCTGCCCGCCGCCGAGCAGTGGCAGCCTCTCGATGTCTAGGAAGAGAAAATGAGCTACGAATCCATTCTGGTCGAACAGAAGGGCGCGGTGACTTTGGTCACTTTCAACCGCCCGCAGGCCTTGAACGCACTCAACAGCCAGGTCCTCGCCGACCTCATCGCCGCATTCGCCGCCTACGACGCCGACGTCAGCCAGCGCTGCCTGGTGCTGACCGGCTCGGAAAAAGCGTTCGCCGCAGGCGCCGACATCAAAGAGATGCAATCCCAGAAGTTTGCCGACATGTATTCGGCCAATTTCTTCGCCGGCTGGGAGCAGGTCACCGCGACCCGCAAGCCGTGGATCGCCGCGGTCTCCGGCTTCGCCCTCGGCGGCGGCTGCGAAGTGGCAATGATGGCCGACTTCATCATCGCCGCCGACACCGCCAAATTCGGCCAGCCTGAAATCAAACTGGGCGTCACCCCCGGCATGGGCGGGTCGCAGCGGCTGACGTGGGCGGTGGGCAAGGCCAAGGCGATGGAGATGTGCCTGACCGGCCGCATGATGGGCGCCGATGAAGCCGAGCGCGCCGGGCTGGTGGCGAAAGTCGTTCCCGCCGCCGAACTCGTTGCGGAGGCGCTCAAGACCGCCGAGGCGATCGCCGGCATGGCCCCGCTCGCCGCCATCGCCACCAAGGAGATGGTCAACGCCGCGTTCGAGATGGGGCTCGCCCAGGGCATCAACTTCGAGCGCCGCCTGTTCCACGGCCTGTTCGGGACCGAGGACCAGAAGGAAGGCATGGCCGCCTTCGTCGAGAAGCGTCCCGGCAAGTGGAGCGGGAAGTAATGGCGAAAATCGCGTTCATCGGGCTGGGCAATATGGGCGGGGGGATGGCGGCCAACCTCGCCAAGGCCGGGTATCAGGTGCGCGCGTTCGATTTGAGCCAGCCCGCGCTCGACCGCGCCGTCGAGCGCGGCGCCGCCGCCGCCAAATCCGCCGCCGCCGCGTGCAAGGACGCCGAAGCGGTGGTCACCATGCTGCCGGCTGGCAAGCATGTCGCCGAGGTCTACCGCTCGACCGTGCTGAGCGCCGCGCCGAAAACCGCGATCCTGCTCGATTGCTCGACGATCGACGTCGCCACCGCCAAGGCGGTCGAGACCGACGCGCAGGCCGCCGGCTTCACGATGGTCGACGCCCCCGTTTCGGGCGGCATCGCCGCGGCCGAGGGCGGCACGCTGACCTTCATGGTCGGCGGGTCGGACGAGGGCTTCGCGCGCGCGCGCCCGATCCTCGAAAACATGGGCAAAGCGGTGATCCACGCCGGCGGGCCGGGATCGGGCCAGGCCGCCAAGATCTGCAACAACATGCTGCTCGGCGCGACCATGGCGGCGACTTGCGAGACATTCGTGCTGGCACAAAAGCTCGGGCTCGACCCGCAGGTCTTTTTCGACATCGCGTCCAAGGCGTCGGGCCAAAGCTGGTCGATGACCTCCTACTGCCCGGTCCCCGGGGTCGGTCCCGACACCCCCGCCGACCGCGGCTACGAAGGCGGGTTCGCCGCCGCGCTAATGCTCAAGGATTTGCAGCTGGCGATGGCCGCGGCGCAGGAAGCCGGCGCCTACACCCCGATGGGCGGGGAGGCCGAGGAACTGTACCGGCGGTTCGTCGATTTGGGCGGGGGAACCAAGGATTTCTCCGGCATCATCAAGATGATCGACGACAGCTGGGCGCCGCCCGCCGAGACCAAGGAGTAAATATGCGCCTGTTGCTGATTTCGACCGCCGCCGCCTGCGCGCTGCTGACCGCATGCAACTCGTCCGACGACGACGCGATCGGCAACACCGCCGCCAACAGCGCCGCGGTGCTTCCCATCAACGACTCCGCTGCCGCCACCGCCAACGCGGTCACGGTCGCCCTGCCGACCGAGCCGATGGCCAAGGACCGCGCCGCTGCCTTCATGCATGACCGCCACGAGAAGTATGAGGAACTCGGCGACGCGATGAAGGCGGTCAGCCGCGAATTGAAGGGGAAGAGCCCCGACCTCGCGGTGGTGCGCAAGAACGCGGGCGTAATCGCCACCTTCGCCCCGCAAATCCCCAGCCTGTTCCCGCCCGGCACCGGCCCCGAGGTCGGCAAGACCGAGGCCAAGGCCGCAATCTGGCAGAAGTCGGAGGACTTCGTAGCCAAGTCGAAGGATTTCACCGCCGCCGCGCTCGCCTTCGACGCCGCAGCCAAGGGCTCCGACCTCGCCGCGATCCGCGCCGCGCACGGCACCATGGGCAAGACCTGCAAGGCCTGTCACGACCTCTATCGTGAAGAGCATTGAGGCCGACGACGAGGGCGTTCCCGGGCCAGCCGTGAAGGCCGTTAAGGCCGCGGTTTGGGACCTGCCGACGCGGCTGTTCCACTGGGCGCTGGTTGCGCTGATCGGGTTCAGCTGGTGGGCCGCCAAGAATGACCAGCTCGAGTGGCACATGTGGTCGGGCTTCGCGATCCTCACTGTGCTGCTGTTCCGCTTGCTGTGGGGGATATTCGGCAGTTCGACCGCGCGTTTTTCCAATTTCGTCCGCGGTCCCGCCGCGGTGCTCGGCTATCTGCGCGACGCCAAAGGATGGCGCACGGTCGGGCATACCCCGCTCGGCGCGCTCAGCGTGGTCGCCTTGCTCGGGCTGCTCGGACTGCAAATCGCGACCGGGCTGGTCAACAGCGACGACGACGGTCTGGTCGAGGGCCCGCTCGCGCCGCTCCTCGGTGAGACTGCGTCCGATGCCGCGCACGATCTCCACGATGTGCTGTTCGACGGCCTGCTGATCGTCATCGGCATCCATGTCGCCGCGATCGTCTTTTATCGCCTGGTGCTCGGCAAAAAACTGCTCGGCCCGATGATCAGCGGGCGCGCCGCGCTCGACCCCGGCACCGAGCCGATGCGGCCCGGTCGCGGCTGGGTGGCGCTGCTGTGCCTGGTCGCCGCGCTCGCCTTCACCCGCTGGATCGTCGCCGGGGCGCCCCCGCTTGGCACTTGATCGCAGCCCCGGCGAGGGCCACATCGCCGCCATGCTGATCCACACCGAGCAAACGCCCAACCCGGCGACCCGCAAATTCCTCCCCGGCTTGGCCGTGATGGATGCCGGCACACGCGACTTCCCCGACGAGGCATCGGCCGCCGCCTCACCCCTCGCCGCCGGCCTGTTCGCCACCGGGGTGGTCGAGGGCGTGTTCTTCGGGCGCGATTTCGTCTCGGTCACCGCCGCGCCCGGCGCCGAGTGGAGCGTGGTCGAGCCTGAGGTGGTCGGCATATTGCTCGACCATTTCGTCAGCGACGCGCCGTTGTTCGCGCCCGGCACCGCAGCCGGCATCCATGTCGCCCCCGCGGACGACTTCGATGACGATCCCGCCGACGCCGAGATCATCGACCAGATCAAGGATCTGATCGAGACCCGCGTCCGCCCGGCGGTCGCGCAGGACGGCGGCGACATCATCTATCGCGGCTACAAGGACGGCACTCTGTACTTGGCGATGCAAGGCGCGTGCCAGGGCTGCCCGTCGTCGGCGGTGACCTTGAAGCGCGGCATCGAGGGGCTGATCAAGCATTATGTCCCCGAGGTGGAGAGCGTCGAGGCGGTCTGACGCAACGCGTTAATTCGCTTGCTTGGCCGCATCCGCTGTGGCCCACTCCGCCCGGCGCTATCAGGGCATCACGATGATCCTCGCGTTCGACACCTCCACCGCCGCCTGCACCGCGGCCTTGTTCGACCCCGGTGGCGCCTGCCTCGCGCGCGCCGACGAGATGATCGGGCGCGGCCACGCCGAGCGGCTGGTGCCGATGATCGAGTCGATGCTCGCCGGCCGCCGCGCCACCCACATCCTGGTCGGGGTCGGTCCTGGCAGCTTTACCGGGATCCGCGTCGGGATCGCCGCCGCGCAAGGGCTGGCGATCGGGTGGGATGCGGAAGTCGCGGGGATGTCGTCGCTCGCCTTGCTCGCCGCGGGCGCAGCTGGTGCCGGGCCGGTCGCGGCCGCGGTCGAGGGCGGGCATGGCGAACTATTCGTCCAGCAATTCGACCGCGCGCCGTTTGCCGCGGTCAGCGACTTGCTCAACCTGCCGGCACAGGCGGCCGCGTCGGAAATCACCGCCCCATCGGTGGTCGGCTCCGCCGCCGCCGCGCTGGTTGCCGCGCGCGGGCGCGGCGAGGCGGTCGCCGCGTTGCCCAGCGCGAGCGACTCGCTGCGCCTGCCAGAAGAGCTGCGCTCACTTGCGCCCAGGCCGCTGTACGCCCGCGCGCCCGATGCGAAAGTGCGGAGCGCGGCGTGATCGAGGGACCCGAGCCCATCGCCATCCGCCTCGAGGCCGGCTCGACCGCCGATCTCGACGAGGTCATTATTGTCATGAAACAGGCGTTCGACGACCGCTTCGGCGAGGCATGGACGCGCTCGCAATGCGCCGGAATCCTGCCGATGCCGGGGGTCGCCCTGATCGTCGCCCGCGACGGCCAGACGGCGATCGGCTTCTCGCTGTCGCGGATCATTGCGGGCGAGGCGGAATTGCTGCTGCTGGCGGTCGCGCCCGACCATCGCCGGCGCAAGGTCGGCAGCGTATTGCTCGACCAATTCCTTGACCGCGCACGCGAAAATGGCGCGAACCGGGTTCACCTCGAAGTTCGCGACGGCAACCCGGCGGTCAAGATGTATCGCGCCGCCGGTTTTCATGCCGCCGGGCGACGCCGCAAATATTATCGCGGGCGCGATGGTGGCGAATTCGACGCGCTGACCTTTACCACCACTGTCTAGTCTTGATGAAAGCAAAGGATTAGTAAGCGGCCATTGCCGTTGCAGTGCTACGCGCATATTGCCGAGAGCGCAGCCGCATCGGCTGCCCAATATGCTCGGGGAATTTCACAATGATTGACACTGACGGGGAAGACACGCTGCTGACGCTGACCGCCGACATCGTCGCGGCGCATGTCAGCAACAATAGCGTTGCGGTCAACGACCTGCCCAACTTGATCCAGAACGTCCACGGCGCGCTGGCCGGCATTTCCGGCAGCCGCGCGCCCGAGGCCAAGCTCGAGCCCAAGGTGCCGATCCGCTCGTCGATCAAACCCGATTACATCGTCTGTCTCGAGGACGGCAAGCGGCTCAAGATGCTCAAGCGGCATCTCATGACGCATTACCAAATGACCCCCGACCAGTATCGCCAGAAGTGGGGCCTCAATTCGGACTACCCGATGGTCGCGCCCAATTACGCCGAGCAGCGCCGCACTTTGGCCAAGTCGATCGGCCTCGGTACCAAGCGCCGCAAGACCGCGAAGGCCAAGTAACGCCGCCCAGTCATCCCGGACCTGATCCGGGATCCGCCTTCTTCTTGGCCGAATCGGAAGCAGGCGGATCCCGGCCCGGGTCGGGATGACGCTGGCTTTCGCGCCTGTGCCCCTCTAATCTCGCGCCATGCACCGCAACATCGACATCGAGAAATTGTGCGCCGACAAGGGGCTGCGGATCACCGAGCAGCGCCGCACCATCGCCCGCATCCTGTCCGAGGCCGAGGACCATCCCGACGTCGAGACGCTCCACGAGCGCGCCGCCGCGATCGATCCGAAAATCTCGATCGCCACGGTCTACCGCACCGTCCGCCTGTTCGAGGAGGCCGGAATCCTCGAGCGCCACGAGTTCGGCGACGGCCGCTCGCGCTACGAAGCGGCATCGGACGCCCACCACGACCATCTGATCGACGTCGAGACCGGCAAGGTCATCGAGTTCGTCGACGAGGAGCTCGAGCTGCTCCAGAAACGCATCGCCGAAAAACTCGGCTTCCGCCTCGTCGACCATCGCATGGAGCTGTACGGCGTCACGCTCGACCGCAGCCGCTAGGCCCTCCTCGCGGCTCCGAGCGGGGCTGCGCATCGCAGGGCTGATCCTGCTGTTCGTGGCGTGCATCGGCCCGCATCTGCTGTCCAAGCTGCTGTTGCGCACCTCGCGCTGGCCGCCGCGCTTCCTCGCCGCCGCGGCGTGGATCTGCGGCGCGCGCGTCACCATTGCCGGCGATCCGCCATCCCCGCACACCCTGCTCGTCAGCAACCACGTCAGCTGGCTCGACATCCTGATCCTCGCCGGCGCCACCGGTTGCGCGTTCGTGTCCAAGGATGCGCTCGGCCACGGCCTGATCCACTGGCTCGCCGACCAGAACACCACGCTCTACATCAAGCGCAGCCACCGCAAGGGCGCGCGCGACCAGGCCGAGGCGATCGCCGCCGCGCTCGGCCACGACCAGCCGCTGGCGCTGTTCCCCGAGGGCACCACCGGCCCCGGCGGCCATCTGCTGCCGTTCCGCTCGACCCTGCTCGAAGCCGCCGCCGTGGCCCCCCGCGCGGTCGCCGTGCAGCCAGTCGCGCTCGATTACGGCGCCGCCGCGCCGGAGATCGGCTGGCACGGCGAAAGCGGGCGCGACAATGTCCTGCGCGTGCTCGGCCGGCGCGGCACCCTGCCTGTCACCGTCCACCTCCTCCCAGCCCTGCCCCACCCCGGCGACCGCAAGGCGCTGGCCCACGCCGCGCGCGAGGCGATCGGGGTTGCGCTGGCCGCTTCAAGTTCGCCGCGCACTGGCCTATAGCCGTGTCGCCAATGACCCCCACGACCTTCCGCATCAAATCGTTCGGCTGCCAGATGAACGTCTATGACGGCGAGCGCATGGCCGAATTGCTGTCCGAGCACGGCATGGCCCCCGCCAGCGATGGCGCCGAACCCGATCTGGTCGTGCTCAACACCTGCCACATCCGCGAGAAAGCCGCCGAAAAGGCCTATTCGGACGTCGGTCGCCTGCGCCGCGAGGACGGATCCACGCCGCTCGTCGCGCTCGCCGGCTGCGTCGCCCAGGCCGAAGGCGCGGAGGCGCACCGCCGCTCGGGGCTGATCGACATCGTGGTCGGCCCGCAGGCCTATCACCGTTTGCCCGAGATGGTGACCGCCGCCGCCGCGGGCGCGCGCCCGGTCGACACCGCGATGCCGGCGATCAGCAAATTCGACGCGCTCCCCGCGCGCCGCCGCAGCGGCCCCGCGGCGTTCCTCACCGTGCAGGAAGGCTGCGACAAATTCTGCACTTACTGCGTCGTCCCCTACACCCGCGGCGCCGAGACCAGCCGACCGGCGGCCGACATCGTCGCCGAGGCGCACGCGCTGGTCGACGGCGGCGCGCGCGAGATCACGCTGCTGGGGCAGAACGTCAACGCCTGGGCGGACGGCGCTCTCGGCCTCGCCGGACTGGTCCGCGCCCTGGCCAAAATCGACGGGCTCGAGCGCATCCGCTTCACCACCAGCCACCCCGCCGACATGGACGACGAATTGATCGCCGCTTTCGCCGAGGTGCCCAAGCTGATGCCCTACCTCCACTTGCCGGTGCAGTCGGGCAGCGACTCGATCCTCAAGGCGATGAACCGCAGCCATTCGGTCGACAGCTATCTGCGCACCATCGACCGCGCCCGCGCCGCGCGCCCCGACATCGCCATCTCGGGCGACTTCATCGTCGGCTTCCCCGGCGAGACCGAGGCCGACTTCGAAGCGACGCTGAGCATCGTCGACGCGGTGCGCTATGCCGCGGCTTACTCGTTCAAATATTCGCCCCGCCCCGGCACCCCCGCGGCAACTATGGAGAGTCAAATCCCCGCATCCGTGATGGACCACCGGCTCCAGCGCCTCCAGGCGCGGCTCGCCGAGCATAGCCTGGCCTTCAACTGCGCCTGCATTGGCCGCGACACCAGCATCCTGGTTGAGCGCAGCGGCCGCCGCCCGGGCCAGATGATCGGCAAGTCGCCGTGGCTGCAATCGACGTTCGTCGAGACCACGGCGCCGATCGGCACCATGCTCGACGTCCACGTCACCGAAGCGCTCCCCAACAGCCTCGGCGCCACCGCGCTCCGTCAAGCAGAAGCCGCCTGATGGCCCGCCGCGATTCCACCGTCGCCGTCGCCGACCACGCCCGGCTCGAGCTCGAGTTCGACCAGCCGTACCTGCTCGGGCCTTTGTTCGGCGATTACGACCGCCACCTCGTGACCATCGAAAGTCGCCTCGGCGTGCACATCGCGGCGCGCGGCAACAAGGTCCAGATCGAGGGCGAGCCCGACGCCGCGGCGCGCGCCCGCGATGTCCTGGTCGGCCTCTACAACCGCCTTGACCAGGGCCACGACGTCGACGCCGCGGCGGTCGAAGCGGTGATCGCCATGGCCGCCCAGCCGCACCTCGACGGGATCGTCGCCGACGAGGTCGCCTCGCCGCCGCAGGTGATGATCCGCACCCGCAAGAAGACTATCGTGCCGCGCTCGACGGTGCAGACCGCCTACATGGAGGCGCTCGCCCGCGAGGACATGATCTTTGCACTGGGCCCGGCGGGCACCGGCAAGACCTATCTCGCGGTCGCCCAGGCGGTGTCGCAATTGATCGCGGGCAGTGTCGACCGCCTGATCCTGTCGCGCCCCGCGGTCGAGGCCGGCGAGCGCTTGGGCTTCCTCCCCGGCGACATGAAGGACAAGGTCGATCCCTATTTGCGCCCGCTCTACGACGCGCTCTACGACATGCTCCCCACCGAGCAGGTCGAGCGGCGCATCGCTAGCGGCGAAATCGAGATCGCGCCGATCGCCTTCATGCGCGGGCGCACGCTCAACGACGCCTTCGTCATCCTCGATGAGGCGCAGAACACCACGCCGATGCAGATGAAGATGTTCTTGACCCGCTTCGGCATGCGCAGCCGGATGGTCATCTGCGGCGACCCCAAGCAGACCGATCTGCCGCGCGGCGTCGAATCGGGGCTCAACGACGCGGTGGCCAAGCTCGACGGCATTGCGAAAATCGCGATGGTGCGCTTCTCCGCCGCCGATGTCGTCCGCCATCCCTTGGTCGGCAAGATCGTCGAAGCCTATGAAGGCCCGGGATCGTGAGCATGCTCGATATTGCGCTTGAAGCCGACGCCGAGTGGGACAGTAGCAACTGGGCCGAATTGGCGCGCCGTGCCGCCACCTCGGCGATTGCAGAAAGCGCGTTCCCGCAGCTCACCGCCGGCAACCGCACCGTCGAACTGGGGGTCAAGCTGACCAGCGACGACAAGGTCCGCGCCTTGAACGCGCACTGGCGCGGCAAGGACATGGCCACCAACGTGCTCTCCTTCCCGCTCGCCGAAGCCTATGAGCTCGACGACGATTCAGGAGTTTTCGACGAAGACGGCGGCCCCGAGCTGATGCTCGGCGATATCGTGCTCGCCCACGGCGTGTGCGCCGCCGAGGCGGCCGAGAAAGCGATCAGCGTCGAGGCCCATGCCAGCCATTTGCTGGTCCACGGAACGCTCCACCTGCTCGGCTACGACCACAAAGACGATGCCGCCGCCGCCGACATGGAGGCACGCGAAGTTCGCGCGCTGGCTCGTCTCGGCATCACCGACCCCTACGCGGTGGTGTGCTGATGGCGACCCGCCAGGACGACGAGCCGGAAGGCGCATCGCGGCTGTGGCGCGGGATGCGCGCGCTGATTTTCGGCGACGACGGCGAGACCAGCCTGCGCGACCAGATCGAGGAGGCGATCGACGAGGCCGAGGGCGCGCGCCCGGTGACCGGCGACCTTTCGCCCCACGAGCGCCAGATGCTGCGCAATTTGCTCCACTTCGGCGACCATACCGCGGGCGACGTCTGCGTCACCCGCGGCGAGATCATCGCGGTGCCCTCGACGATCACCTTCGAGCGCCTCATCGCGGCGTTCGCCGAGGCCGGGCACAGCCGCCTGCCGGTCTATCAGGACAGCCTCGACCAGGTGATCGGCATGGTTCACATCAAGGACGTGTTCATGGCGCGCGAGGACCCCGCGCGCGACCGCTCCCTGCCGGCGCTGATGCGCTCGCCGTTGTTCGTGCCCGAATCGATGGGCGTGCTCGATCTCCTCGCGCGCATGCGCAACGAACGCATCCACCTCGCCATCGTGGTCGACGAGTTCGGCGGCACCGAGGGCCTGATCACCATCGAGGACGTGGTAGAGGAGATCGTCGGCGACATCGAGGACGAGCATGACGAGGAAGTCCACGGCATGCTGGCGATGCTCGAGGATGGGCTGTGGGAGGCCGACGCGCGGCTCGAGATCGAGGAACTGACCAAGGCCGTCGACGCCCGCCTGACGTCCGAGGAAGACGAAGTCGACACCCTCGGCGGCCTCACCTTCCTGCTCGCCGGGCGCATACTCCCGGCGGGCGAATCGGTGCTCCACCCGTCGGGCTGGCGCCTCGAATCGGTCGAGGCCGACGCCCGCCGCATCATCCGCATTCGCCTCCACGCCCCCGAGGCGGCCCCCGCCTAAAGCCCTACGCATCCTTTGGCCGCGCCCGCCGTTCGTTGCGGATGACAGATCCACATCGTTTCGCGCTGATACTCGCCCTCGCGCTGACCGCCTGCGGCGAGAAGGCCGAGCAGGATTTTTCCGCGTCGACCGGCCCCAATCCCACCCTCGGCGAGCCGCGCAAGTCGCTCATCCCCACCGTCAAGATCGCCGACGCGCAAGGCTGGCCGGCGGGCGCCGCGCCGACCGCCGCCGCCGGACTCGCGGTCAATCAGTTCGCCGGCGACTTGGCTCATCCGCGCTGGCTCCACGTGCTGCCCAACGGCGACGTGCTGGTCGCGCTCAGCGACAGCCCCGGCACCGACAAGACCGGCGGGCTGATCAAGGGCGCGATCCAGGCGCGCATCATGAACAAAGCCGGCTCGGGGCGCGGCAGCCCCGATCTTATCGTGTTGCTGCGCGACCGCGACGGCAACGGGGTCGCGGAAACCCGCACGACCTTGCTCGAAGGGCTCAAGTCGCCGTTCGGGATGGCGCTGGTCGGCGAGGAACTGTTCGTCGCCAATGCCGACGCGCTGATCGCTTTCCCGTTTCGGCCCGGGGTGACCAAGCTGACCGCGCGGCCGCGCCTCGTGACCGCGCTGCCGTCGGGCTACAACCGCCACTGGACCAAGTCGCTGACTGTCTCGCCCGACGGCAAATACCTGTTCGTCGGGGTCGGCTCCAACAGCAATGCCGGCGAGAACGGGCTCGAAATGGAAAAAGGCCGCGCCGCGATCTGGGTGGTCGAGCCGAATACCGGCGCCTACCGCATCTTCGCGAGCGGGCTGCGTAACCCCGTCGGGCTCGCCTTCAACCCCGCGAGTGGCGCGCTGTGGACGGTGGTCAACGAGCGCGACGAATTGGGCAGCGACCTCGTCCCCGATTATCTGACCTCGGTCCGCGACGGCGGCTTCTACGGCTGGCCGTGGAGCTATTACGGCAATCGCGTGGACACCCGCGTCAACCCGCCACGCCCCGACATGATGGCGAAAGCGATCGTCCCCGATTATGCGCTCGGCAATCACGTCGCCCCGCTCGGGCTGGCGTTCAGCGCCGACGCCAAGCTGGGGCCGCGCTTCGCGACCGGCGCCTTTATCGGCGAGCACGGCAGCTGGAACCGCAACCCGCCGAGCGGCTATAAAGTCTCGTTCGTGCCGTTCGCGGGGGGCAGGCCGAGCGGGCGGCCGGTCGACGTGCTGACCGGTTTCCGCGTCGGCGATGTCGCACGCGGGCGGCCGGTCGGGGTTGAAATCGCCCGCGACGGCGCGTTGCTGGTGGCGGACGATGTCGGCGGCAAGGTGTGGCGGGTCACTGCCACGCTTCCACGGGGCGCCGCGACCCGCTAGCACCGCGCGCGATGTTGCTGCTCCTCGCGCTGCTCGCCGGCGCCGCCTCCGCCTTCGCCTTCCAGCCGGCCGGCCTGTGGCCGCTGCTCCCGCTCGCCTTCGCTGCCTTGCTCGAGCTGCTCAGCCGCGCCCCGACGCGCCGGCGCGCTCTGCTCACCGGTTTCCTGTTCGGGCTCGGCCAGTTCGCGATCAGCCTCAACTGGATCGCCACCGCATTCACCTTCCAGGCCGCGATGCCGGCGTGGCTGGGCTGGGTCGCGGTGCTGTTGGTGGCGCTCTATCTGGCGCTGTTCCCGGCGCTTGCGGCGGGGCTCGCCTGGGCATTCGGTGAAAAGAGCCGCCTGGTGCTTGTGCTCGGCCTGGCCGGCGCTTGGGGTATCACCGAATGGCTACGCGCCGGCCTGTTCACCGGCTTCGCTTGGAACCCGGCCGGGGTCGTCCTGGTCGATACCCCGCTGCTCGGCGTCAGCGCACTGATCGGTACTTACGGCTTGTCGCTGCTGGTCGTGCTGCTCGGCGGCGCGCTGTGGCTCGCCGCGCACCGCCGCTGGGGACCGGTCGCCGGAATCGCGGCGGCAACCGTGCTGCTGTGGGCCTTCCCCGCGCCGCGCATCCCCGCCTCGCTCGAGATCAAGCCGCTGCGCATCGTCCAGCCCGACATCGAGCAGGAAGACAAATGGCGCCCCGGTCTTGCCGACGAGGCGTTCGAGCGGCTCGGCCGGCTGTCGGCGGGCGGCGCGCCGGTCCCGCGCCTGCTGTTCTGGCCCGAGGTCGCGGTGCCCGTGCCGTTCCAGATCATCGGGACGAATGGGCAAAGCCTGCCCGTCTTGATGGCGGCGGTTCCGCGCGCGATGCAGTCGGTGCGCCCCGGCGACCTGCTGGTCACCGGCGCGGTGACGCTCGTCGCCGATGACCGCGGGGCGATCGTCGGCAACACCAACAGCGTCCTGACCATGGCCGCGGACGGCGGCATTTCGGGGCGCTACGACAAGGCGCACCTGGTGCCGTACGGCGAGTATCTGCCGATGCGGCCGTTGCTGTCGGCGATCGGCCTGTCCAAGCTGGCGCCAGGCCAGGGCGACACCGGCGCCGGCCCCGGCCCGCGCACGCTCGACGTCCCCGGGTTCGCGCGGATGGGAGTGCAAATCTGCTACGAGATCATCTTCTCGGGCGAGGTGGTCGAACGGGCGAACCGCCCCGACTTCCTGTTCAACCCGTCCAACGACGCGTGGTTCGGGCGCTGGGGCCCGCCGCAGCATCTCGCCCAGGCGCGGCTGCGAGCTGCCGAAGAGGGATTGCCGGTGGTGCGCTCGACGCCGACCGGGATCAGCGCCTTGATCGACGCCCGCGGCGGACTGGTAAAAGCGCTGCCGTGGCGCACCGCGGGGGTGATCGACGCCGACCTGCCGCCGCCCGCGGCCTCCCCGCCCCCGTTCGCGCGGCTCGGCAATTGGATCCCGCTGGGCCTTGCCTTCGCGCTGCTGTTCGCGGCCATTGCCCTCTCCGCGCGTCGCCGCTATCGGCCCATATAAGGATTTCCTTATATCACGATTCCCGCTCTCCAGCGGCCAGCGAGGACCCCGTTCGCCTTATGCGCAGCTCCTATCTCTTCACCTCCGAGTCGGTTTCCGAAGGCCATCCGGACAAGGTCGCCGACCAGATCAGCGATGCCGTGGTCGACCTGTTCCTGGGCAAGGACCCCGAGGCGCGCGTGGCGTGCGAGACGATGGTCACCACCCAGCGCATCGTGCTGAGCGGCGAAATCCGCTGCCGCGGCGTGTATGACGAGAAGCAGTTCCCCGACACCCACGGCTGGGCGCCCGGCGCGCGCGACGAAATCGAGCAGGTCGTGCGCCATACCATCAAGCGCATCGGCTACGAGCAGGCAGGCTTCCACTGGCAGTCGGCGAGCTTCGAGAACCATCTCCACGGCCAGTCGGCGCACATCGCCCAGGGCGTCGATGCCACCGGCAATAAGGACGAGGGCGCGGGCGACCAGGGCATCATGTTCGGCTTCGCGGTCGACGAAACCCCCGAGCTGATGCCGGCGACCTTGTTCTACAGCCACAAGATCCTCGAGCGCATGGCCGCCGACCGCCACTCGGGCGCCGCGCCGTTCCTCCAGCCCGACGCCAAGAGCCAGGTCACCCTGCGCTTCGACCATGGCAAGCCCGCCGCGGCGACCGCGATCGTTGTCTCGACTCAGCACAGCAAGGGCTATGACGAGGGCGACCAGGAAGCCGAGCTCCATGCCTATGTGAAGCGCGTCGTCGCCGACGTGCTTCCCGCCGAGTTGCTCAGCGACGACACCGTCTATCACATCAACCCCACCGGCAGCTTCGAGATAGGCGGCCCCGACGGCGATGCCGGCCTCACGGGGCGCAAGATCATCGTCGACACCTATGGCGGCGCGGCCCCGCACGGCGGCGGCGCTTTCTCGGGCAAGGACCCGACCAAGGTCGACCGCTCGGCCGCCTACGCCGCGCGCTATCTCGCCAAGAACATCGTCGCCGCCGGGCTCGCCCGCCGCTGCACGATCCAGCTCGCTTACGCGATCGGGGTCAGCGAGCCGCTCTCGCTCTACGTCGATACCCACGGCACCGGCACCGTCGAGGACAGCGCGCTGGAGACCGCGATCGGGCGCATCGACAAGCTCGGCGGGCTGACGCCGCGCGGGATCCGTACGCACCTCCAGCTCAACAAGCCGATCTACGAGCCGACCGCCGCTTACGGCCACTTCGGGCGCAAGGCGGAGGGCGACCTGTTCCCGTGGGAAAAGGTCGATTTGGTCGACGATCTGAAAGCGGCGCTGGCCTAACCGTCCTCGCGGCAGCGCACCCAGCGGCGTTGTCCACCGCGCCACAGGGTGCCGTCGTAGAAGTGGCCGGTGCGGCGGGCGTGCAGCAGCGCTTCCTGCTTCATCGCATTGGCATCGACGAGCAGCACGCGCAGGTCGCGGTTGTCGAGCCACCATTGCGCCGCCGACACCGGCACGGTGCGCTCGCCTTCGCGCAGCCGGGTCAAAATCAGTGGCGAGCCGGGGACATGGCCGAAACCTAGCGAAATCTCGATCGGGCGCGTGCCGGCGGTGCGACAGATCATGCCGCCGGTGGCGTGGGCCGGGGTGGCCACGGCGAGCAAGGCGAATGGAATCGCGAGAAGCAACTTGTTCATGGCCGCAGTGTACCGCGCGCTTGCTGAACCGCGGCTTGAGCGCTTAGGCGCGGCGCGATGAGCGCGCACAAGCCCGGCGACCCGACCACTCTCAACCGCCTCTACGGGCGGTCGGCGGGGCACAAGTTGCGTCCGGCGCAGCAGGCGCTGATCGATACGCTGTTGCCCAAGATCGCGGTGCCTGCCGAGGGCGAAGTGACCGCGCGGCGGCTGTTCGGCGATGACCGCCCGCTCCACTTCGAGATCGGCTTCGGCTCGGGCGAGCATCTTGCCTACCGCGCCGACCTGCTCCCCGACCACGGTTTCATCGGCGCCGAGCCATTCCTCAACGGAGTAGCGACCACGCTCGGCCATGTCCGCGGCCACGGCCTGGCCAACGTCCGGCTGCACATGGGCGACGCGCTCGACGTGTTGCGCCGCATCCCTGACGGCGCCTTGCGCTTTGTCTATCTGCTCCACCCCGACCCGTGGCCAAAGGCGCGCCACGCCAAAAGAAGGATGGCCAGCGACGGCCCGCTGAGCCTCATCGCGGCCAAGCTCGAGCCGGGCGGCGAACTGCGCATCGCCACCGATCATCCGGTCTATCTCGAGTGGACGCTGATGGTGATGCAGCGACACGCCCGCCAGTTCGAGTGGCTGGCGCAAAAACCCGCCGATTTTCTCGCGCCCCCAAGCGGCTGGATCGAAACGCGCTACGGCGCCAAGTCGCGCCGCGAGGGCCGCCGTCCTTATTATCTGCGCTATCGCCGCACCGCCCTTCCGGTGGTCGCGGCAGAGGGATAGACTGCGGCTATGCTCGAGGTGCTACGCCGGCCATTGTCGTCCTCCCAGCTCGCCGCGCTGGTCGCCGGTGTCGGCACCGCCGTCGCGCTTTACTGCCTCGCCTACACCGCGCTCGCCGGCCGCCCCGAATCGCTGCTCGGCGCGCTCGCCTGGGCCGCCGCCAACATCTGCCCGTGGCTGCTGGCGATCGAGGCCGGGAAGCGCTCGCCCGACTGGCGCGGCGCGGGAATCGCGCTGGCGGCCGCCGGTGCCGCCTCGCTGCTGTTGGGATACGCGCTCGGCAGCAGCAATGCCGGCCTGCTGTTCGAAGCGCTGCGCCGACTTCCCGCGTTGGCGGCAAGCACGGCCGCAGTCGCTCTCCTCCGCTCGCGTGTCGGCGCCGGTGCGGAAACGGGGCAGGAAATCCCCCTCCTCCCGCGCCAGATCGACTGGGTGCGCGCCGCCGGCAATTATATCGAGCTGCGCGCCGGCCAGCGCACCATCGTGCATCGCGGCTCGATCGGCGCCGCCGAGCGCGACCTCGCGCTGCACGGCTTTGTCCGCATCCACCGCTCGACTTTGGTCCGCCGCGACACCATTGCCCGCGTCCGACCGCAGGACGTGGTGCTGCGCGACGGCACGCACCTCAAGGTCGGCAAACGCTATCGGGCCGCGCTCGCCGGCTAGAGATTCGTCCCTTCGTCCCACCGCCGTTCCGCCTCCCGCTCCCCGCGGCCACAGCGGGGTCCGGAGGTGCGGATATGCGATCGATACTGTTGCTTGCCCTGTTGCTGAGCGGGACCGCGGCCAGTGGCGCCCCGCGCCTGACCGGCGATTTGCCGCGCAAGGACGCCAGGCCGCTCGAGGCGCTGGCCGGGGTCGACACCGAATATGGCTCGGTCCGCACCTCGGAAGGCGTGCGCCTGCGCACCATCGTCACCCGGCCTGCGGGATCCAGCGGCAAGCTGCCCGCGATTTTCCACACCCAGGCGGTGTCGTGCGGCAGCCTCGAATTGCCGACCGACCGCCCGACCATGCTCGGCGAGCTGGCGCGCCGCTCGGGGATGGTGCTGATCCGCGTCGAGCGCGCCGGCACCGGCGACAGCGAAGGCCCCGCTTGCGAGGCGTTCGATTACGACACCGAGGTGCGCCATTACCGCGAAGCGTTCGACGCCCTCGCCCGGCATCAATGGGTCGATCCGAACAAAATGTTTATCGTCGGCAGCAGTCTGGGTTCGACCACTGCGCCGCTGGTCGCCGAAGGCAAGAAAGTCGCCGGGATCGCGGTGCAGGGCGGCGGCGCGCTGACCTATCTCGAGCGGATGATCGGGTTCGACCGGCTCTACCTCGAACGCTCGGGCAAATATCGGCCCGAGGCGATCCACGACGAGATGGTCAAGCGCATCGCGTTCCACCAGCTCTATCTGATCGGCCGCAAGACGCCCGCGCAGATTGCCGCCGAGCGCCCCGACCTCGCCGGCGTGTGGGCGTCGATCCGCGGCGGGGCGGAGGCGCCGCCGCATTACGGCCGGCCTTACGCCTGGCACTGGCAGGCGGCGGCCAAGAATTTCCTCGGTGCGTGGGCGACAATCGAGGCACCGGTGCTGGTCGGCTACGCGCCGTACGACCAGTTCGAGCCGCTGCAATCGCATGCCGTGATCGTCGACACCGTCAACCGCTTGCGCCCGGGCACTGCGCAGCTGGTGATGCTCGACGGCCTCGATCATTCTTTGCGCCGCTACCCCGACGCCCTCGCCGCCTACCGCGAGGAAGGTGGCGAGCCGGGGCGCGAGGCGTGGCTCGAGCCGCTGATCGCCTGGCTCAAGGAGACGGCGCGATAGGTTTAGGCCCCAGCCGCAGCAGCCGTCCACTCGGGCCGTCCTCGAGCAAATAAATTTCGCCGCGCGGGCCCTGGTCGACGGCGCGGATGCGCGCGCCCATCGGCCAGTGGTCGGCCTTCCGCGCGCTGTCGCCGTCGATGTCGACCCGGATCAGCGCTTTTCCCGATAGCGCGGGGATCAGCGCGTCGCCCTTCCAGCCCTTGAACAGGTCTCCCGAGTAGATCAGCAGCCCGCCGGGCGAGACCGACGGGTTCCACCACGCCTTGGGCTCCTCGAAGCCTGCGCCGCGGTGATCGTCGGGGATGTCCTCGCCGCCGTAGTGGCTGCCGTACGACGCCACCGGCCAGCCATAGTTCTTTCCCGGCACGATCAGGTTGAGCTCGTCCCCGCCCTGCGGCCCCATCTCGGTCGACCACAGCCGCCCGTCGGGGGCGAAGGCAATTCCGAGCGGGTTGCGGTGGCCGAGGGTGACGAAACGCCCGTTGATCCGCTCGCCCTCGGCGGTCAGATGAATGACCTTGCCGAGGTCGCCGGCGCGGTCCTGCGCCGGCTGCATCTTCTGGCGGTCGCCCGAGGTGAGGAACAGCGTGCCGTCGGGAGCGAACGCGATGCGATGCGCGAAATGCCCGTCCCCGTCGACCTTCGGCGTCTGCCGCCAGATCACCTTGAACCCGTCGAGCGAAACTCCCGCCGCCGCGCCGGGCACCGCGGGCGCGGTGAACAGCAACCGGCCGTAGCCGACCGCCGCGCCGCCGGTCCCGCCCGGCCCAGCCTCGACGAAGCTCAGATAAATGCGCTGGTTGCCGGCGAAATCGGGGTGGGCGACGACGTCCCCCAACCCGCCCTGGCCGGCGACCTTGGCCTGGGGGACGCCGCTAACCTCCTGCCGTGTCCCGCTGCCGGTGCTGACCAGCCACAATTTGCCGCCTTTCTCGGTGACCAACGCAGCGCCGGTCATCCGCACCCCGCTGCCGGGCAAAAAATCCATCGCCCATGGCGCGTCGAACCGCGCCACTTCGGAGACGCTGAACGGGGGGTCGGCCGCGGCCGCCGCGGGCTGTGACGGCGCGGCGGCGCAGGCGGCGGCTGAAGCAAGCAACAGGATGGCTTGAAATCGTAGTGTAATCATCGGGATCGGCTCCTCTTCCGACTATTGCGGCGGGCGCCCCGGCCGGTCAATGCTGGGGCGCCAAGCGGACCCGTTTGCCGCCCGGCCGGCCCGGTTCGAGTTCGCCTTGCGCCTGCCCCGCGACGGGCCTATATCGCGGCTTCTCCCTCGACATCGTCAATGATGCTGAGGCTGGCTTCCCCCCGGAGGCCGGTCCGAGACTTGTTTTAGTTTCATGCGAAGGCCCGACGTGACCGATACCGCCGCTTTGACCCGCCTGCTCGAGCCCGAGGTGCAAGCCTTGGGCTTCGACCTCGTGCGGGTGGCGATGGTCGGCGGCACCAGCGACCCGACGCTGCAGGTGATGGCCGAGCGCGCCGACACCCGCCAGCTCGCGCTCGGCGATTGCGAGCAGATTTCGCGCCGGCTGTCGGAAATCCTCGACGCGCTCGAGGCCGAGGGCCGCGATCCGATCGACGGCGCCTACCGCCTCGAAGTGTCGTCGCCCGGCATCGACCGCCCGCTGACCCGCCTCAAGGATTTTTCCGACTGGGCCGGCCACGAGGCGCGCCTCAAGCTCGCCGAGACCGTCGACGGCGCCAAGCAAGTCTCGGGCGTCATCGAGGGCGTCGACGGCGACACCATCCGCATCGGCTCGCCCAAGGGCGCCCGCACGATCCCGTTCTCCGCCATCGCTTCGGCCAAGCTGCTGCTGACCGACGATCTCATCCAAGCCACCGCGCCGCTCAGCACCGAGGGCGCCGATCTCATCAAGACGGAAGGTTGATCTGAAATGGCTACTGCCGCCCCCGCCGCTCCCGCCTCCTCCCCCACCGCCAACAAGGCCGAATTGCTCGCCATCGCCGACGCCGTCGCGCGCGAGAAGCTGATCGACCGCGCCATCGTCATCGAGGCGATGGAGGACGCCATCCAGCGCGCCGCCCGCGCCCGCTACGGCGCCGAGAACGACATCCGCGCCAAGCTCGACCCGGTCACCGGCGACCTCCGCCTGTGGCGCGTGGTCGAAGTGACTGAAGAGGTTGATGACCATTTCAAGCAGGTCGATTTGAAGGGCGCGCAGAAGCTCAAGGCCGACGCCGCGGTCGGCGACTTCATCGTCGACCCGCTGCCGCCGATCGAGTTCGGCCGCATCGCCGCCCAGGCCGCCAAGCAGGTCATTTTCCAGAAGGTCCGCGACGCCGAGCGCGAGCGCCAGTATGAAGAGTTCAAGGACCGCGCCAACGAGGTCATCACCGGCGTCGTCAAGCGCGTCGAGTTCGGGCACGTCGTGGTCGACTTGGGCCGCGCCGAGGGCGTCATCCGCCGCGACCAGCAGATCCCGCGCGAGATGGTCCGCGTCGGCGACCGCATCCGCAGCCTGATCCTGTCGGTCCGGCGCGAAGCGCGTGGGCCCCAGATCTTCCTGTCACGCGCCCACCCCGAGTTCATGAAAAAGCTGTTCGCGCAGGAGGTCCCCGAGATTTACGACGGCATCATCGAAATCAAGGCGGCTGCTCGTGACCCAGGGTCGCGCGCGAAAATCGGCGTCATCAGCCACGATAGCTCGATCGATCCGGTCGGCGCCTGCGTCGGCATGAAGGGCAGCCGCGTCCAGGCGGTCGTCCAGGAGCTCCAGGGCGAGAAGATCGACATCATTCCGTGGAGCGAGGACCTCGCGACCTTTGTCGTCAACGGCCTGCAGCCGGCGACGGTCAGCCGCGTCGTCATCGACGAGGAGGAAAGCCGCATCGAGGTGGTCGTCCCCGATGACCAGTTGAGCCTGGCGATCGGCCGCCGCGGCCAGAACGTCCGCCTCGCCAGCCAGCTGACCAATTCGCAGATCGATATCCTGACCGAGGCGGACGCCTCCGAGAAGCGCCAGCGTGAGTTCGTCGAGCGCTCCGAGATGTTCCAGACCGAACTCGACGTCGACGAGACGCTCGCCCAGCTGCTGGTGGCCGAGGGCTTCACCAGCCTGGAGGAAGTCGCCTACGTCGAGATCGACGAGATCGCCTCGATCGAGGGCCTCGACGACGAGATCGCCGGCGAGCTGCAGAACCGCGCCGGCGAAGCGCTCGAGCGGCGCGAGGCCGCGTCGCGCGAGGAGCGCCGCGCACTCGGCGTCGAGGATGCGCTGGCCGAGCTGCCGCACCTCACCGAGCAGATGCTGGTGACACTGGGCAAGGCCAAGATCCTGACCCTCGACGACCTCGCCGACCTCGCCACCGACGAGCACATTCAAAAGAAGCGCCAGGAACCCCGCCGCCGCGCCGAGAATGCGCCGACCCGCAACGAGGACAAGGGCGGCATCCTGTCCGACTACGGCCTCAGCGAGGAGCAGGGCAACGAGATCATCATGGCCGCCCGCGCCCACTGGTTCGAGGACGAGGACAAGTCGGCCGAAGCTAAAGCGACCGAGCCCGAAGTCACCGCCGAGCCGGCGGTAGAGGCCGAAGCCGAAGACAAGCCCGCCAAGAAGCCGGCCAAGAAGGCGGCGGCCAAAAAGCCCGCGGCCAAGGCCAAGGCTGACAACGCCGCCGAAGACGCAGCCGGGGAGGACGCAATTGCGGAATCCTCCGAATGACACGCCTGACGGCCTGACGCTCGACCGCGAGGCGCATGTCCCCGAACGGACGTGCGTGCTGACCCGCCGCACGGGCAGCCGGAGCGACCTGATCCGGCTCGCGCTCGGCCCCGACGGCTCGGTCGCGCCCGATGTCCGCGCCCGCGCGC
>NZ_JANPKO010000123.1:0-3999 GCF_031426035.1 Sphingomonas sp.
TTACACCACCGACTTGCGTGAGTTCTTCCCCGGCCTGACGGTCAACTTCAGCCTCGAGAACCCGTACGTCATCGTCGGGCTGCTGCTCGGCGCGCTGCTCCCCTATCTGTTCGGCGCGATGGGCATGACTGCCGTCGGCCGGGCGGCGGGCGACGTGGTCAAGGACGTGCGCGAGCAGTTCCGCACCAACAGCGGGATCAAGGACGGCTCGTCGCGCCCCGATTACGCGCGCACCGTCGACCTCGTCACCAAGGCCGCGATCAAGGAGATGATCATCCCCTCGCTGCTTCCGGTGCTGGCGCCGATCATCGTCTATTTCGCAATCACCGCGGTCGCCGGCCAGGCCGAAGGCTTTGCCGCCTTGGGCGCGTTGCTGCTCGGCGTGATCGTCTCGGGCCTGTTCGTTGCCATCTCGATGACCTCGGGCGGCGGCGCGTGGGACAATGCCAAGAAGTTCATCGAGGACGGCAATCACGGCGGCAAGGGCTCGGAGGCGCACAAGGCCGCGGTGACCGGCGACACCGTCGGCGATCCGTACAAGGACACCGCCGGCCCGGCGGTCAACCCGATGATCAAGATCACCAACATCGTCGCGCTGCTGCTGCTCGCGGCGCTGGCGGCGCAGGCGGCCTAGGCGCTTCGCCCGATCGATCGTGGAAAGGCCCCGCCCGGCACTGCCGCGGCGGGGCTTTTCTTTTGCGCGGCCGGCGCGATGATGGCGCCATGACCAAGGCCATCCGCATCCACCGCACCGGCGGCCCCGAGGTTCTTGAGTGGGAAGCGGTTGAAGTCGGGGATCCCGGGCCCGGCCAGGTGTGCCTCAAGCAACATGCCGCGGGCCTCAATTTCATCGACGTCTATCACCGCACCGGGCTGTACCCGCAGCCGCTGCCGTTCACCCCCGGGGTCGAAGGCGCCGGGGTGGTCGAGGCGGTCGGCGAGGGCGTCGGCGATGTCGCGGTGGGCGACCGCGTCGCCTATGCCGGGCCGATCGGCGGCTATGCCGAGACGCGGCTGATCGACGCCGAGCGGCTGGTCAAACTGCCCGACGCCATCGCGTTCGAGCAGGCCGCGGCAATGATGCTGCAGGGGATGACCGCGCGGATGCTGCTGCGCTCGGTCCACCGGGTCGAGAGCGGCGACACCATCCTCGTCCACGCCGCCGCCGGCGGGGTCGGATTGATTCTCTGCCAATGGGCGGCCGCGCTTGGCGCGACGGTCATCGGCACTGTCTCGACGAGGGAAAAGGCGGATCTCGCCAAGGCGCACGGCTGCACCCACCCGATCCTTTACACCGAGCAGGATTTCGTCGCCGAGGTCGAGCGCATCACCGGCGGGGACAAGCTCGGCGTGGTCTATGATTCGGTCGGCCGCGACACGTTTTTGCGCTCGCTCGACTGCCTGCGGCCGCGCGGGATGCTGGTCAGCTACGGCCAGTCGTCGGGCGCGGTCGAGCCGTTTTCGCCCAACATCTTGGCGGCCAAAGGCTCGCTCTACCTGACCCGCCCGACGCTGTTCACCTACACCGCCGACCGCGCGGACCTGCAGGAGTCGGCGGCCGAGCTGTTCGCGATGGTCGAAGCGGGCAAGGTTGCGATCGAGGTCAAGCAACGCTTCCCGCTCGCCGATGCCGCCGAGGCGCACCGCGCGCTCGAGGCGCGGGAGACCAGCGGCTCGACCGTGCTCGTCGTGTGACGCCCCGCCCGCCTTTCCTTTTATCCACCGCAACGCTAAGGCTCCGCGACTTTTTACCTCCGGAACAGCGAGACTAGATGGCCAAGGAAGAACTTCTCGAGATGCGCGGCAAGGTGGTCGAGTTGCTGCCCAATGCGATGTTCCGCGTCGAGCTCGAGAACGGCCACGAGATCCTCGGCCATACCGCCGGCAAGATGCGCAAGAACCGCATTCGCGTGCTGACCGGCGACGAGGTGCTGGTCGAGCTGACGCCCTATGATCTGACCAAGGGCCGGATCACCTACCGCTTCAAATGACCGCCGAGCCGGTGCGGCTCGTCCTCGCCTCGGCCAGCCCGCGCCGCCTCGATCTGCTGGCGCGGATCGGCGTTACGCCCGAAGCCGTGCGCCCCGCCGATGTCGATGAAAGCGTGCCCAAGGGCGAGTTGCCGCGGGTCCATGCCGAGCGGCTGGCGCGCGAGAAAGCGCTCGCGGTCGCCGCGCTGGAGCCCGATGCGCTGGTGCTCGCCGCCGACACCGTGGTCGCGGTCGGGCGGCGGATCCTGCCCAAGGTCGACGACGAGGCGACATTGCGCGCGTGCATGGCCTTGCTCTCGGGGCGCCGCCACCGCGTGCTGACCGGGGTCGCGCTGGCGTTGCCCGGCGGCGCGGTGCGGAGCAAGCTGGTCGAGACGATGATCGCGATCAAGCGGCTGTCTCCGCAAGAAATCGACTTCTACGCCGCGCACGGCGAATGGCGCGGCAAGGCCGGCGGCTATGCGCTGCAGGGATACGGCGAGGTCTATGTCCGCCACATCGCGGGCAGTTTTTCCAACGTCGTCGGGCTGCCGCTGGCCGAGACCCGGCTGCTGCTCAAGAGCGCGGGCTTTCCAATTGGCTGAGTGGCTGGTCGAGCGCGGAATCGGCGAAACCCGTGCAGCGCTGGTCGAGGACGGCGCAATCGTCGAGGCGCGGATCACGCTCGACGGCACCGTTGAAGCAGGAACGGTAATCGCGGCGCAACTGATCGACATCGGCCCCCGCGGCGGCAACTCCAACGGCCGCAACGCCATCGCCCGCGACGCCCAGGGCCAAGAGTATTTACTACCGACCCTGGAGCGCGGCGTGACCGAGGGCGCCGCGCTGGCGATCGAGGTTACGCGGGAGGTGATCCCGGGCGGCGAGGCGTGGAAGCGGCCGCGGGCCCGCACCACCGCTGCCGCGCCGGCCCCTGCCCCGCCGCTCGCGGCGACCGAGCTGCCGTTCCCGCCGCACGGTCGCGATGCGCTGGCCGATGCCGGGTGGGACGATGTGGTGGAGGAGGCGCGCAGCGGGCACGTCGAGTTCGGCGGGGGCAGCCTGACCCTGTTCGCGACCCCGGCGATGACGCTGATCGATGTCGACGGCAACCTGCCCCCCGCCGAGTTGGCGGTGGCCGGCGCGGCCGCCGCCGCGCAGGCGATCCGGCGGCTCGGCCTCGGCGGCTCGATCGGGATCGACCTGCCGACCGTCGCCGGCAAGGCGCCGCGGCTGGCAGCAGCGGAGGCGGTCGACGCGATTTTACCCCAGCCGTTCGAGCGCACCACGGTCAACGGCTTCGGCTTCCTCCAGATCATTCGCCCCCGTCCCCGCGCCTCGCTGCTCGAAATCTGGGCCGACCGCGCCGCCGCCGAAGCGCGCGCCTTGCTGCGCCGCGCCGCGCTGTCCGGACCCGGCGCGCGGCGGCTGGCGGCGCATCCGGCGGTAATCGGGCAGCTCGAGGCCAATCCAGCATGGACCGCCGCGCTCGCGCGCCAGATCGGCGGCGCGGTGACCTTGCGCGCCGACCTGTCGCTCGCCATCTCGGGCGGCCATGCCGAACCCGCTTAAAGCCAAGCCCTGCCCGCTGTGCGGCAAGCCGCCGTCGCCCGAACACGCGCCGTTCTGCAGCCGCGGCTGCAAGGACCGCGATTTGTTGAAATGGCTCGGCGACGGCTATCGCATCCCCGGCCCGCCGGCCGACCCCGAGGCGGAGCTTGGCGGGGTGGACAGTGACCAGCGCGATGGTTAGGTGACGCCGCGCTGACAGGCCGCCCGGCCCGAAGTGACGCCCAGGTAGCTCAGTTGGTAGAGCATGCGACTGAAAATCGCAGTGTCGGCGGTTCGATCCCGTCCCTGGGCACCACCTTGTTTGCAGTCTCCGGCGACTACTCGGCCGCGGCAATTAGCGGCTGGTAGGTCGGCTCGGCTTGGCCCAGCTCCTCGGCGAACCAGGCGGTGGTGCGGTCGAGGCCTTCGGCGAGTTCGACACGCGGGGCCCAGCCGAGCAATTCGCTTGCCCGCGATA
>NZ_JANPKO010000124.1:0-5813 GCF_031426035.1 Sphingomonas sp.
GCGGATCATCTTGGCGTAGCAACCACCCTCGAAGTTGAACACGGCGGTATCCGACCAGCCGTGCTCGTCGTCGCCGATCAGCGTCCGCTTGGGGTCGGCCGACAGGGTCGTCTTGCCGGTCCCGGACAAGCCGAAGAACACCGCGGTGTCGCCGTCCTGGCCGATGTTGGCCGAGCAGTGCATCGGCATGATCTGCTTGGTCGGCAGGATGAAGTTGAGCAGGCCGAATACCGACTTCTTCATCTCGCCGGCATAGGCCGTGCCGCCGATCAGGATCAGCTTCTTCTCGAGGTTGACCGCGATGATCGTCTCGCTGCGGCAGCCGTGGCGGGCCGGGTCGGCCTTGAAGCTGGGCAGGTCGATGATGGTGTATTCCGGGACGAAGCCGGCGAGGTCGCGCTCGTCGGGGCGCACCAGCAGCGTGCGGATGAACAGATTGTGCCATGCCAGCTCGTTGATCACGCGCACCTTGACGCGGTGCTCGGGCTGCGAGCCGCCGAACAGGTCCTGCACGAACAAAGTGTCCTTGGTGCCGAGCGCGGCGAGGAAATCCTCGTGCAGGCGGTCGAACGCGTCGGGCTCCATCGGGCGGTTGGACTTGCCCCACCACACGGTGTCGTCGCTGACCGCATTGCGCACCACGAAGCGGTCATTGGCCGAGCGCCCGGTGTGCTTGCCGGTCTTGACCACCAGCGGCCCGTCCTTGGCCAGCAGCCCCTCGCCGCGGCGCACCGCATGCTCGACCAGCGGCGCGGTCGTCAGGTTCCAGTGGAGCGTCGCGCCAGTGGCGATGCCCTGCGCGTCAATCCCGTGCTGCGGGACCCGGTCGGTCACTCGAATTTCCCCTTCTGAATAGACATAGCGGCGGCGACCCGTGGGGTGCCGCCGCATTTCTAGCGTGACCAACTATAGACCGGAGAATCGTCTCCGGTCAAAGCCGGACGGGCAGCTTGTCTCGCCGCGGCACGCTGTCTAAGCGGATGGCTCACGGCAAGGGCGCGCAGAGCCAAGCATGAGCCATGTCATCGCGCTGGTCGACGACGACCGCAATATCCTGACCTCCGTCTCCATCGCGCTCCAGGCCGAAGGGTTCATCACCCGCGTCTATTCCGACGGCGCGGCGGCGTTGAAGGCGTTCGCCGACAATCCGCCCGACCTTGGCGTGTTCGATATCAAGATGCCGCAGATGGACGGCATGGAGCTGTTGCGGCGGCTGCGTGAGACGAGCTCGCTGCCGGTGATTTTCCTGACCTCCAAGGATGATGAGCTCGACGAGGCCCTGGGCCTGGCGATGGGTGCCGACGATTATATCGCCAAGCCGTTCTCCCAGCGCCTGCTGATCGCGCGCATCCGCGCGCTGCTGCGCCGCCAGGACCTTGCTCGCGGCGAGGCCACTGCTTCGCAGGCCGAGCCCGAGGAAGCCCTGATCGAGCGTAAGCGGCTGACCATGGACCCGGCCCGCCACAAGGTGCTGTGGGACGGCCGCGAGGTGGTGCTCACAGTGACCGAATTCATGATCCTCGAGGCGCTCGCCCAGCGTCCCGGCGTGGTCAAAAGCCGCAACCAGCTGCTCGACATCGCCTACCAGGACGATGTCTACGTCGACGACCGCACGATCGACAGCCACATCAAGCGCATGCGCCGCAAGTTTCGCGCCGTGGACCCCGAGTTCGACGCCATCGAGACGCTGTACGGCGTCGGCTACCGCTTCGATGAGGATTAGGCGCCGCCGCCGGCCCACCCCGCCGTGGCGCGGGCGGTGGAGCCTGACGCCGCGCATCCTCGCGGTCAACGTGCTGACCCTGGCGCTGGTCGCCTTGAGCGTGTTCTACCTCGATGCCTACCGCAACCAACTGACCGAGGAGCGCATCCGCCAGACCCGTGGCGAGGCGCGGCTGGCAGCGATCGCGCTGGCCAGCACACCGGCGGCCAACCGCGAAGCCGTCACCGCGCGCATCGCCCGCGAGACCAAGAGCCGGATCCGGGTCTATGAGGGCAGCGGGCGGCTGGTCACCGACAGCTGGCGGCTGACCGGGCCCACGTTCCGCTTGCGCGACCCGAGCGCCCAGAAGTGGACCAAGGGCATTGCGCGCTCGCTCGACCGAGGGTTCAATGCCCTGGTCGGGGCCGACCCGATTGAGGATTATGCCGAACCCGCCGAGGACCGGCTGGCGGCGTGGCCCGAAGCGGTCGAGGCGCGGCGCACCGGCCGGCTGGCGACCGAGATTCGCCAGGCGCCCGACCTGACCCCGGTGCTGTCGGCGGCCGCGCCGCTGCTCGACGGCGTACTTCTGCTCAACGCCAACGACCGCAATTTCACACGCACCGTGCGCGAGCAGCGCCGCGCGCTGGGCCTGGCGATGATCTTCGTCACGATTTTGTCGCTGCTGCTGTCGCTCTTTCTCGCCCGCACCATCGTCCGCCCGCTGCGCCGGCTGGCGATCGCGGCGCACCGCGTGCGCCAGGGCCGCTCGCGCGAGGTCAAGGTGCCGCGCCTGCCGTCGCGCGGCGACGAGATCGGCATGCTGGCCCGCGCGGTCAGCGACATGAGCCAGTCACTGCGCCAGCGGATCGACAATATCGAGGCATTCGCCGCCGACGTCACCCACGAGCTCAAGAACCCGCTCGCCTCCCTCCGTTCCGCGGTCGAGGGCCTCGGCCGTGTCGACGATCCCGAACTGCGTGCCAAGCTGCTCGACATCGCCGGCCAGGACGTCCGCCGGCTCGACCGCCTGATCGGCGATGTCAGTGAAGCGGCGCGGACCGACGCCGAGCTCGCCCGTGCCAAGTTCGAGCCGGTCGACGTCGGGCCGCTGATCGAGCAGATCGTCGGCAGCTGGGAGACTCGCCGCGAACGGGGCGATGCGCGCCTCGCCTTTGCCCGCCCGCGCGCGGCGAGCACGATCGTGATGGGTGATGCCGGGCGGCTGGCGCGGGCAATCGACAATCTGATCGACAATGCGATCAGCTTCTCACCCCCTGGCGGCCTGGTCGAGATCGCCGCGGCGCGGGTCGGCGACAGCATTCGCATCCGGGTCGAGGATGAAGGCCCCGGCGTGCCGCATGAGGCGCGCGAAGCGATCTTCAACCGCTTCCACTCGATCCGCCCCGACGGCGAGCAATTCGGCCGCCATTCGGGGCTGGGCCTTGCGATCGCCCGGGCAATCGTCGAAGGCCACGGCGGGGAGATAGACGTGCAGGACCGCGACGACGCGCCTTCGGGCGCCCGCTTCACCATCTGCTTGCCGGCGCCCGAGCGCGCATGAGCACGCGCCTGCTGTCGGCCGAGACGGTCCATGCCAGCACCGTCACCAGCCAGGGCCGCGCGGTGATGATCACCGGGCCGTCCGGATCGGGAAAATCCGATCTTGCCTTGCGGATGCTCGACCGCGGCTTCGCGCTGGTCAGCGACGACCGTACCCTGGTCCGCCGCGACGGCGACCGGCTGATCGCCTCGGCCCCGCCGACCATCGCCGGCAAGCTCGAAGTGCGCGGCATCGGCATCGTCGAGCTGGAGACCGTCCAGGACGTCCCGGTGGCGCTGCTGATCGAACTCGCCAGCGACATCGAGCGCCTGCCCGACGACGACCGCGAGCGGCAAATCCTCGGCGTCGCGCTGCCGCTCGTCAACATCGACGCAATGACCGCCTCCGCCGCGTCCAAGGTGGCGCTGGCGCTCGACCGCTTCGGCCGGCGCTTCTGACGATGGCGCTTCTGACGATGGCGGTGCTGTGATGGCTGCGGCCGGATGAGCGCGGCGCGGCCGGGTCAGCGCCCGTTGCCGCGCCTGCTGCTCGTCACCGGCATGTCCGGGGCGGGCAAGTCGACCGTGCTCGACGCGCTTGAGGACATGGGCTGGGACACCGTCGACAACCTCCCCGCCGCGATGCTCGCCGATTACGTCGCCCACGGACGCGGGCCGGGCCGCCAGGTGCCCATCGCGGTCGGCATGGATGCACGCAGCCGCGGCTTCGACCCCGAGGCCCTGCCATCCATCCTCCGCGCCATCCCCGGCGTCCGCCCCGCCGTCCTCTATCTCGACTGCTCCGGCGGCGAGCTGATCCGCCGCTACGGCGAGACCCGGCGTCGCCATCCCCTGGCGCCCGACCGTCCCGCCGAAGACGGCATCGCGCGCGAGCGCAGCCTGACCGCGCCGCTGCGCCAGGGCGCCGACGGCGTGATCGACACCACCGACCTGACCCCGGCCGAGCTGCGCGACGAGCTGAGGCGCCGCTATCCCAGCGACAGCGACGAGATGGTGCTGACCCTGGTCTCGTTCGGCTTCGCCCGCGGCATCGCGCGCACCGCCGATCTGGTGTTCGACCTGCGCTTCCTCGCCAACCCGCACTGGATCGACGAGCTGCGGCCGCTGACCGGTGCCGACCAGGCGGTGCGCGACTATATCGCGCAGGATCCGGCGTGGCCCGGCGCGATCGACCGCATCGAGGCGCTTCTCACCGACTGGATTCCCCGCTACTGGGGCGCCGGCAAAAGCTATCTGACGATTGCGTTCGGCTGCACTGGGGGGCGCCATCGCTCGGTCACGGCAGCGGTCGAGATGGCGGAACGATTGCGCGGCGCGGGCTTTTCGCCGAATATCCGGCATCGCGACCTCGCTTCCGAGCCGAGTGACACGATCGAGGAAGACCCCGGACGCGCCGCGGATGGCGATACTGGCGAGTGAGCGAATGATCGGTTTAGTGTTGGTGACCCATGGCCGGCTGGCGGCGGAGTTCGTCGTCGCCATGGAGCATGTGGTCGGGCCGCAGGAGGCCATCGAGTCGGTGTGCATCGGCCCCGACGACGACATGGAGGCGCGCCGCCGCGACATCGCCGACGCGATCGCCAAGGTCGAGCGCGGCAATGGCGTGATCATCTTGACCGACCTGTTCGGCGGCACCCCGTCCAACCTCGCCATCAGCCTGATGAAGAGCGAGAACATCGAGGTCATTGCCGGGGTCAATTTGCCGATGCTGATCCGCCTCGAAAACGCGCGCAAGGTAATGAGCGTCCACGCCGCGGTCGCCGCGGCGCGGGAAGCCGGGCGCAAGTATATCTCGGTTGCCAGCGAGATCCTCGGGGAAGCGGCGGCTTGACCGCCCACGAAGCCGAAGTCCGGATCGTCAACCGCCGCGGCCTCCATGCGCGGGCCAGCGCCAAGTTCGTCAACGCAGTGAGCGCGATGGACGCCACCGTCGAGGTCGCGAAGGACGGCCACTCGGTGTGCGGCACCTCGATCATGGGGCTGATGATGCTCGGCGCGGCAATGGGCGACACGATCGTCATCAAGGCCGACGGGATCGGCGCCGAGCAGGCCCTGGCGACTCTCGTGCAGCTGGTCGAGAACCGTTTCGACGAGGAGTAGGCCGTGCCGCGCCTGATCACGGCTTTCTCCAACACCACCGTCAAGCGCCTGCGCAGCTTGCGCGACAAGAAAGCGCGCCGGGCCGAGGGGCTGTTCCTCGCCGAGGGGCTGCGGATCGTCGCCGAAGCGCGCGACAGCGGCCGGCTGCCCGAGATCGTCGCCTTTTCCGCCGAGGGGGCGCGGCACCCCCTCGCCGCCGAGATCATCGCCGCGGCGGAGGCCGAGGGCGCCGACGTGATCGAGACCAGCCCCGACATCCTGGCCAAGATGAGCGGCAAGGATAATCCGCAGGCCATTCTCGGCGTTTACAAGCAACCGCCAACCGAGCTCGCGGCGATCGACCGGGGATCCGCGCCGCTGTGGCTGGTGGCCCAAGCACTCCGAGACCCGGGCAATATCGGCACCATGTTGCGCACCGGCGACGCGGTCGGCGCGGGCGGACTGATCC
>NZ_JANPKO010000125.1:0-36473 GCF_031426035.1 Sphingomonas sp.
GTTGATGAAGAAGATCACCATCCCCGACGCCATCACCATATATCCGAGGGTCGAGACCTGGTTCCACTTTTCGAACGCGGGCGAATAATCGGGGATTCGCCGCGGCATGCCGTCGAGCCCGAGGAAGTGCTGCGGGAAGAAGATCAGGTTCACGCCGACGAACATGACGAAGAAGTGCACTTTGCCGAGCACCTCATTGTACATCTTGCCCGACATTTTCGGGAACCAGTAATAGAAGCCGGCGAAGATCGCGAACACCGCGCCGAGGCTCAGCACATAGTGGAAATGCGCGACGACATAATAGGTGTCGTGCATGTAATTATCGACCCCGCCGTTGGCGAGCACGACCCCGGTCACGCCGCCGACGGTGAACAGGAAGATGAACCCGATCGCCCACAGCATCGGCGTCTCGAAACTGATCGAGCCGCCCCACATGGTCGCGATCCACGAGAAGATTTTGACCCCCGTCGGCACCGCGATGATCATCGTCGCCGCGGTGAAATACATCTTGGTGTTCATGTCCATGCCGATGGTGAACATGTGGTGCGCCCACACCACGAACCCGACCACGCCGATCGCGACCATCGCGTAAGCCATGCCGAGATAGCCGAACACCGGCTTGCGGCTGAACGTCGCCACCACTTGGCTGACCATCCCGAACCCGGGCAGGATCATGATGTACACTTCGGGGTGGCCGAAGAACCAGAACAGGTGCTGGTACAGCACCGGGTCTCCGCCGCCCGAGGCGTCGAAGAAGGTGGTGCCGAAATTGCGGTCGGTGAGCAGCATGGTGATCGCCCCCGCCAGCACCGGCAGCGCCAGCAGCAGCAGGAACACGGTGACCAGGATCGACCACACGAACAGCGGCATTTTGTGCAGGGTCATGCCCGGCGCGCGCATGTTGAAGATGGTGGTGATGAAGTTGATCGCGCCGAGGATCGAGCTCGCGCCCGCCAAGTGGAGCGAGAAGATCGCCATGTCCACCGCCGGCCCCGCCGAGCCGCTCGTCGAGAGCGGCGCATAGACCGTCCACCCGGTCCCCGCGCCCAATCCCGTCCCGCCCGACACGAAAGTCGACCCGAGCAATAGCAGGAACGCCGGCACCAGCAGCCAGAACGAAATATTGTTCATGCGCGGGAAGGCCATGTCGGGCGCGCCGATCATTAGCGGCACGAACCAGTTGCCGAAGCCGCCGATCATCGCCGGCATGACCATGAAGAACACCATGATCAGCCCGTGCGCGGTGATCAGCACGTTCCAGTGGTGCAGCGCCTCGTCG
This sequence comes from Sphingomonas sp., assembly GCF_031426035.1. Taxonomy (GTDB): domain Bacteria; phylum Pseudomonadota; class Alphaproteobacteria; order Sphingomonadales; family Sphingomonadaceae; genus Sphingomicrobium. The sequence goes on from NZ_JANPKO010000125.1 coordinate 1,280, forward strand.
AAATTGCCGCTGCCCGCGCCGAGCGGCCAGCCCTGGGTCAGGATCTGGATGCCGGGCTCGGCCAATTCGGCGCGCATCACGCCCGAGATTGCGCCGCCAATGATCCCCGCGACGATCGCGAAGATCAAATACAGCGTGCCGATGTCCTTGTGGTTGGTCGACATGAACCAGCGCACGAAAAAGCCCGGCTTGTGGTCGGCGTCGTGGTGCGCGTCATGGGCCTCGTGGCTCTTGAGCGGCAGCGCGTCGGCGGGAATGGTGCTCATCTTGGTCTGGTTCCGCTGTTAATTCTGGGCCGTCGCGGCCTGATTAGTCGTCGCCGGGCGGGTCGCCGCGGTGTCGGGCGCAGCGTTGGCCTCGGGCTGGGCTGTCGCCGGGGTCGCCGCCGCGGTCACCGGCGATGAGCCGGTGCTGTCGGGCGCCGCCGCCGGGCGAGCGCCGGGCATGGTGCCGCCCTTGGACGCTACCCACGCCGCATATTGCGCCGGGGGGACGACCTCGACCGCGACCGGCATGTAGCCGTGGCGCGCGCCGCACAGCTCGGAGCATTGGCCGAAATAGACGCCGGGGCGGTCGACCTTGACCCAGGTCTCGTTGAGCTTGCCCGGATTGCCGTCCATCTTGGTCCAGAACGCCGGGACCGCGAAGCTGTGAATGACGTCATTGCTGGTGACGATGAACTTGACCACCTTGCCCGCGGGAATCACCAGCCGCTCGTCGACCGCCAACATCGGCGGACCGTCGGCATCGGTGCGGAAGCGCTGGCCGGCGGCGACGTCGCCTTTTTCCTTGAGCATGTTCGAGACGATCTCGAACCCGCCATTGTCGGGGTATTGGTAGGTCCAATACCATTGGTTGCCGATGACCTTGACCGTCAAATCAGCCTTGGGCGGGGTGTATTGGTGTTTCAACAGCCGCATCGAGGGGATCGCGATGGCGACCAATATGAGCACCGGGACGAGGGTCCAGATCACTTCGATCAGCGTGTTGTGCGAGTTGCGCGACGGGGTCGGGTTGGCGGCGCGGCGATAGCGCACCATGGTATAGCCGAGCAGGCCTAATACGAACAGGCTGATCACCGCGCACAGCACGAGCAGCCAATTGTCGTGGAACGCCTGCGCCTCGCGGCCGATATCGGTGACTTGCGGCTGGATGCCCTTGCCGCCGACCGGGTAGCCGATGCCCGCGTTCGGCGCGGTGACCGCCGGGGTCGCGGCCATGTGCGCGCTGTGGTCGACTGGGGGGGTGGCCGTCGCAGTTGTTGTCGTCGTTGCGGGCGCAACGGCAGGCGCCGCCGCGTTTGCCGGTGTCAGCCCGGCCACGGCCAAGGCGATGGCCCATCCAATCAGTTTCATTCGCACCCCGGGTGTCATGCGTGGGACGGGTCGCGCCACTCGGCGGTCGCCAATTCGGCGGCCTTATAGGCGCGGGTTCCGCCACCCTCAAGCGCCCATCTGCACAGGCTATTCGCTAGGTTGAAGCGCCTCTGCGCCACGCCTATTGGACGGGCCGGTGAATTGCACGGGATGGCCATGACCGACGACGAGATTCTGGATGAATTCCGCGGCGCCGACGCCTTGCTCGAGGGGCATTTCATCCTCTCCTCGGGCCTGCGCAGCCCGCGCTATCTGCAGTGCGCGCGGGTGCTGATGGATCCCCGCCGGGCGAGCCGCCTGGCCGAGGCGCTCGCCGTCAAGCTTCCGACTGACCTGCGCGACAAGACCGACGTCGGTGTCTCCCCGGCGATGGGCGGGGTGATCATCGGCCACGAGATGGGCCGCGCGCTCGGCACGCCCGCGCTGTTCGTCGAGCGGCCGCAGGGCGTGTTCGAGCTGCGCCGCGGCTTCGCCCTTGCGGCCGGCGCCAGGGTGCTGATGGTCGAGGACGTGGTGACCACCGGCCTGTCGTCGCGCGAGGCGATCGCCGCGATCGGCCGCGCCGGGGGCGAGGTGATCGGCGCCGCCGCGCTGGTCGACCGCTCCAACGGCAGCGTCGATCTCGGCGTGCCGTTCACCGCGCTGATCCGCATCGACGTCCCGACCTATGAGGAAAGCGCGCTGCCGCCCGAGCTCGCCGCGATCCCCGCGATCAAGCCCGGGAGCCGGGCGGCGGCGTGACCGGCCAATTGCGCCTCGGCGTCAACATCGACCACGTCGCGACCATCCGCAACGCACGGGGCGGCGAGCATCCCGATCCCGTGCGCGCGGCGATCGCCGCCGCCGCTGCCGGCGCCGACGGCATCACCGCGCACCTGCGCGAAGACCGCCGCCACATCACCGACGGCGATATCGACCGGCTGATGGCCGAGATCGACCTGCCGCTGAACCTCGAGATGGCGGCGACCAACGAGATGCTGGCGATCGCGCTCGCCCACCGCCCGCATGCCGCCTGCATCGTCCCAGAGAAGCGCGAGGAACGCACCACCGAGGGCGGGCTCGATGCCGCCGGACAGCGCAACCACCTCGCTTACTATGTCGAGAAATTGAGCGGCGCGAACATCCGCGTCAGCCTGTTCATCGAGCCCAGCGAGCGCCAGGTCGAGGCCGCGCTCAGGCTCGGCGCGCCGGTGGTTGAGTTCCACACGGGACGCTTCGCTCATGTCGATGGCGAAGAACGGTCAGATGAGCTCCGACGCATCGCCGACTGCGCCGCGCTCGCCGTCAAGAACGGAATCGAGCCCCACGCCGGCCACGGCCTGACGTTCGACAATGTCGCGCCGATCGCCGCCATTCCCCAGCTCGCCGAACTCAACATCGGCCACTTCCTGGTCGGCGAGGCGATCTTCACCGGCCTTGAAGACAGCGTGCGGCGAATGCGCGCGGCGATGGACGCGGCGCGGTGATCGTCGGGATCGGCTCTGACCTGTGCAACATCGAGCGCATCCAGAAATCGCTCGACCGCTTCGGCGACCGCTTCCTCCAACGCGTGTTCACCGACACCGAGCGGGCCAAGGCCGCCCGGCGCCCGCACACCGTGGCCGGCACGCTGGCGAAGCGCTTCGCCGCCAAGGAAGCATTTTCCAAAGCGGTCGGCACCGGCTTCAAGCGCGGCGTGTTCATGAAGGACATCGGGGTGGTCAACGCAGCCTCGGGCGCGCCGACGCTCCACCTAACCGGCGGCGCCCGGGTCCGGCTTGACGCGCTCGCCCCGTCGGGCCACGCCATCGACATTCACCTGACCATGACCGACGATCATCCCTGGGCGCAGGCGTTTGTCATCCTCTTCGCGCGCAAGATGGAGCCTTGATTGAGCGACGATAGTTCAACCCTGACCGCCGACCCGGCGTCGGACGGACCGGCGACCGAGCCGGGCGAGCGCCGAAGCGAATCTGCCGGCTCCGCCATCTGGCGCGAGATCAAGGGCCTGCTGTGGGTGCTGCTGGCGGTGCTCGCGTTCCACAGCTTCGTCGCCAAGCCATTCTACATTCCGTCCGAATCGATGATGCCGGTGTTGCTCAAGGGCGACCGGCTGGTGGTCAGCAAATATCCTTATGGCTGGTCGTGGGTCAGCCCGAGCTTCCACGTCCTGCCCCACTGGCAGGGGCGCCTGCTCGGCAACATGCCCGAGCGCGGCGACATCGTCATTGTCACCCCGCCTGGCCAGAGCGACGACTATATCAAGCGCGTGATCGGGCTGCCCGGCGATACCATCGAGGTGCGCGGCGGGCGGCTGTCGATCAACGGTCGCCCGGTGCGCGCCGAGCGGCGCCCGCCGGCGATGGTTCCGGTCGACGCCAACGTGCCGTGCGGCTTCGAATTCCAGGGATCGCTAGTGCGCGGTGGGCGCGGCGGCGGCGGCGAATTCTGCCGCCTGCCGATCGTGCGCGAGACGTTGCCCAATGGCGTCGCTTACGACACCATCGACCTCGGCCGCAGCCCCGGCGACGACTACGGGCCGGTCAAGGTGCCCGCCGATCATCTGTTCCTGATGGGCGACAACCGCGATCGCAGCGCCGACAGCCGGTTCGGCCTCGGCGCCCCCGAGAACGGGCTCGGCGGCCCGGTGCCGTGGGAGAATATCGGCGGCCGCGCCGAGTTCATCACCTTCTCGCTCGACGGGTCAACCGGGCTCAACCCGCTGAGCTGGGTGCAGTCGCTGCGCGGCGGCCGCGCCGGCGATTCATTGCGCGGGCAAGGCAACTGAGTGGCACGGCGACCGGCCAGCGCGGTGCGTGACGAGCGGCCGGGGCCGGCGGAGTTCACCGACCCCAGGCTGCGCCACGAAGTCCAGCGCGCCGCGGTGTGGCTCGGCATGGCGCTGCTCATCGTCGGCGTGGTGGTGCTTGCCCAGCCGCTGCTGCTGATCATCGGCGGGCTGGTATTCTCGGTCATCCTCGACGGCGGCGCGCGGCTGCTCGGGCGGGTGCTGCCGATCCGCCGCGGCTTCCGCCTGGCGTTGGTCGTGCTCGCCGGGCTCGCCTTCGTCGGCTGGGTTTTTTACTACGCGGGGACCACGCTCGCCGCGCAGGCCGAGGCCTTGCGCGCGGTGGTCACCGAGCAGGCCAACCGGCTGATGGGCATGGCCACGGAGTTCGGCCTGGTGCCCGAAGGCACCCGCGCCAACCTCACCAGCCAGGTGCTGGGCGGGGTCGGCCGGCTGACTACCGCGGTGTCGTCGGCGCTGGGCGCGGTGACCTCGATGCTGGCGATCTTCGTCATCGGTATCTTCATCGCGATGGAGCCGCGCCTCTACGACCGCGGCGTGGCGTGGATGCTGCCGGTGCGCCACCGCGACGGCTTCTATGCGATCAGCGACCGTGTCGGCTTCACCCTGCGCCGGCTGATGTTCGGCCGCCTGGTCGGGATGGTGGTCGAGGGGCTGTTCACCTTCGCCATGCTGTGGGTCGGGGGGGTGCCGATGGCAGCCTTGCTCGGCCTGATCACCGGCCTGCTCGCGTTCCTGCCCAACATCGGCGCGATCATTTCCGGCGTGCTGATGGTCGCGGTTGGCTTCAGCGCCGGCACCAGCGAAGGCGTGTGGGCGATCTTCGTCTATTTCTTCGTCCAGAATCTCGATGGCTACGTCATCATCCCGTACATTGCGCGCAAGACCGTCGACCTTGCCCCCGCGCTGGTGCTTGCCGCGCAGCTGCTGTTCGGCGCCTTGTTCGGAATCCTCGGGCTCCTGCTCGCCGACCCGATCGTGGCCGCCATCAAGGTCGCCCTCGAGCAGATCAGCGGAAGCGGCGAGGCCAAACGACGGGCGGGCGAAGCCGCGGCGAAAACCTAGATTATTGGGGTTGGGCCGGCGTCGCGCCCTGCATCAAAGCGGCGTTGGGCACGACTTGCACGACATGGACGTCGAACTCGAGGTCGGCGTTGGCCGGGATCGGGCTGCCCGGCGGCGGGCTCGCGCCATAGCCCAGCGCGGCCGGGATGCGCACCTGGTAGCGACCGCCCTTCTGCATCTTAGTCAGCGCCTCGGCGAAGCCCGGGATGACCTGGCCGGCGATCATCGGCGTCGGCCCGCGGCCCTCGCTCGAATCGAACACCGTGCCGTCGGCGAGCCGTCCCTCATATTCGATCAGAACACCGTCGACCGCCTTGACCTGCGGGCCTGTGCCGGCTGCGATGGTACGGAACTTGAGCCCGCTCGGGGTGGTCTCACCGCGCAGCGAGCCGGCGCCGATCCAGGCCAGCAGCACGCCGGCGGCGATCAGGGCCAGGAACGCCAGCCATATCTTGACGGATCTGCCGCGGACGGCGGGACGGTGGGCAGCCTCGGCGACGGACATGACAGCTCCTTCGCGGGGTGCGAATCGATTGGAAAGCCTAGCGCGGGGTGCCTTCGCGCTCGACGCGCTTGCGCTCGAGCTTGCGGGCACGGCGAATCGCGGCCGCCCGCTCGCGGGCGCGCTTTTCCGACGGCTTCTCGTAATGACGGCGAAGCTTCATCTCGCGATAAACGCCCTCGCGCTGCAGCTTCTTCTTGAGCGCGCGCAGCGCCTGGTCGACATTATTGTCGCGAACGATGATTTGCATAAACGCCCGTTAAGCTCCCTAGCGGCCGACAGCCGGCCCTCGAACAGCCGCGGCTCGCCCCGACGGGCGCGACCGTTTGCTGATCCCAATGCGAATTGGCCGACGCGGCACGAGACAGCGTCAGCGGGGCGGCCCTTAGCAGCGGCGTTACGCACTGGCAAGGCGCGCGATGCCGCTGCGGGAATTGCCGCGCGCCGCTGCCGATGCGACGAAGCGTTGGCACAGCGCGATGGAGGGCGCAACTTATCGTCATGGGTTATGCACCGTTAACCTGTTGACTGGTATAGGAGACCCTTCATTTCCGGAGGGGTTAATGACGTTGAATCGGCGGGAAATCCTGCGTTTGGGTGCAGTCGGAGTGGGTGGGGCGATGCTGTCGTCCGCGGCCACCTCGGGCATGCCCTCGCTGGTGTACAATGCCCCGCCGCGGCCCGCCAATCCCCTGGCACCGCTCAACTTCGGTCCGCAGGCGCCGGCCGGCATCGACCCAAATCTGTTCGCCCGCGCCAAGGCCGCGCTCGCCGCGCGGCGCCCGTACATCCGCCACCACGATGTCATCGGCATTGTCGATTTCTCGATGGCGTCGCGCGACCCGCGCTTCCACCTTGTCAATCTGATCGACGGCAGCGTCGAGAGCCACCGCGTCGCCCACGGCCGCGGCTCGGACCCCGTCCACTCGGGCTTCCTCGAGCATTTCTCGAACCAGTTCGGGTCGCTCGCCAGCTCGAATGGCACCTATGTCACCGGCGACACCTACATCGGCAAATACGGCGTCTCGATGAAAGTGCGCGGGCTCGATTGGTCGAACAATAATGCCGAGGCGCGGGCGATCGTCATTCACAACGCCTGGTACGCCGAACCCGAGATGGCCGAGATCCACGGCAAATTGGGCCGCTCCGAGGGCTGTTTTGCGTTCAGCCGGACCAGTCACTGGTCGGTCATGAACCGCCTCGCCGAAGGCCGCATGATCTACGCCGACAAGCTCGCCTGAACGGGCGGCCGCACTCTCCGATTTCGATCCGAGCGACCTCGCGGCCTCACCGCGATGCGACGGCGCTCGCCGGCTTGGGCTGCTGGTCGAGCAATGCTGCGATGACCTTGGCGTCGCGCTTGTAGACGTCGGTGTAGTTGACGATCCGGCCGTCGGTCGCGGCCGCCGAGCTGAAATAGACGATGTAGACCGGCAGCGGTTTGACGAAATTGGCCTGGACGGTCTTTTTCGACGCAAGCGCCTCGTCGATCTTCTCCCTGGTCCACTCCCCGGCATCGTCGGTCAGCAACTCGGTCGCCAGGTCGAGGACGTTCTGGGTGCGGATGCAGCCGTGGCTGAGCGACCGCACGTCATTGTTGAAGCGGCTGCGGGCGTTGGTGTCGTGCAGGAAGATCGCCTTCGGGTTGGGCATCACGAACTTGAGGTGGCCGAGTGCGTTGGACGGCCCCGGCGGCTGGCGCCAGCGCTGGACCTTGCCGTCCTTGCCCTTGACCGGGACATAGCCCTTCTTGCCGCGGACTTCGGGCTCGATGCTCTTGGGCACTTCCCACCACGGGTTGAGGATCACGCCGGACGCGGTCGCGGTGAGCATCGGCGTCGGGGTCTTGATCGCCCCGGCGATCGCCCGCTGGCGCCACCGGGTGGTGCCGTTCTCGACCAGCGCGACATAATAAGCGGGCACGTTGACGATGACATATTTCGCCCCGAGGTCGCGCGGCAGCCAGCGCCAGCGGTCCATGTTGAGGCGGATGCGATTGCTCTTGGCGACTTCGCTGCGCGGCGTAATCGACAGCGCGTTCTTGAGGTCGCGGTACTGCGGGTGCGTCGGCAGCAGGCTGCGCAGCGTGTGGCTGACACGGCGCTCGGCGACCGCCGCGCGGAGCAGCTGGTCGAGCCGCCCGTTGTCGAGGTCGGGGTCCGGAATGTGCCAGTCTTCGCGCTCTTTCCCGCGCACGTGGCCCAGCGCGAGGTCGGATGCCACGCGGTTGAAGCGGTCGCTGGCAACCTGCGCGAGAACCTGCGGATTGCCCGAGCGCAGGGCGGCGATCAGCCCGGCGGGGTCATAGTCCGCCGGATCGAGACCTTCGCCGCCGATCTGGCTGATGAAGGCGAGCAACTCCTGTGCGTCGCGCGGATCCCACAGCGGCGGTGGGAGCACCACCACCGGGGGCTGCGGCGCGGGGACGGCGGCGGGTGGCGCGGCCGGCGGCAGGGCCTGCGGCGTCTGCGCCACTTGGGCGTAAGCAAGCGCGCCGGGGAACGCGGCAACAGCACCGAACAGGATGAGGGATTTAAGCCTACGCATTTCGATAACCCGTTAATCTGAAACAAATAACCCGAGCGGTCGGACGGTCATGCCGGCACTTAACCATACACAGGATGAATGGTTGCTGCCAGTCGCACCGGCGCCACAGTCGTGACCATAAAAGCAGCGCCAACCAATCTTTAAGCTCCGTCAATTTACACTTGGCTGCCTGGCGTGGGTGGAGGATAGCTCGTGTCGAAGCTTGGTTTGGACGGTGCGATGATCCCCCGCAAGGTACGGCGCGTGTTCGACGAACGCGGCGAACCGCGTACTGATGCGCAGTCACAAACCGCCGTGCTCGAGCACCGCGGCCGCAAGCATGTCGTCCGGCTGGTCAACCTGTCGTCATCGGGCGCTATGGTAATCTTTCCCTCAACGCCGCATATCGGGGAGGAGATTCGGCTACAGCTGATTGGCCGCGCCCCAGTCATTGGCAGCGTCCAATGGGTCAGGGACGGCCGTATCGGAATGAGTTTCGCCGCTCCCATGGAGTAGCGGCTGTGGGGATGAATTTTTCGATGATCAAGGCGCGGATTGGCGAGAGCGCGAACCCGGCCGATCGGCGCGGCAGCCCGCGCTTGCCGGTCGAGATCGACGCGCGCGTGCGCGAGCTCGGCGCGAGCGGCATCGAGGCGCGGATCATCAACCTGTCCGAAACAGGCTTCATGGCTGAGTCCGAAGGCCGCTTCGAAATTGGCGCCAGGGTGTGGCTGATGCTGCCGGGCAAAGACCGCGCCAATGCGGTGGTCAAATGGACCGCCGGCGACAAGCTCGGCGCCGAGTTCGCCGACCCCATCTCACTCGAGGGTCTCGGCTCGGAGAGCTAGGGCCGAAGTCGGGCGATGACCGCGGGGGCGATGCGTGTGACGACCGCTTTTATGCCCTCGAAACTGGGGTGCATGCCGTCGGCCTGCATCCGGCCCGGCACCAGCGCGGCGCCATCAAGGAAGAATGGGTACAGCGCCACGCCGTGCTTGCGCGCGAGCTTGAGGTAGAGCGCCTCGAACCGCTCGACATAGGCCGGATCGAGGTTGCGCGTCGCCCGCATGCCCGCCAGCAGAACCGGGATATCGCGCCGCTTGAGCTCGGCAAGAATGGCGTCGATATTCGCCTCGGCCAACTGGGGATCGAGGTTCCGCAACATGTCGTTGGCGCCCAGCTCGACGATCACCAGATCCGGCTTGCTGCCCAGCCCGTCAAGCGTCCAGCCCAGCCGGGCCCGGCCGGCCGAACTGGTGTCGCCGCTAACCCCGCCGTCGGAAACGGTTGCGCGGATGCCGTGGCGGCGCAGCGTGGCTTGCAGCTGCGGCGCGAAGCCGAGGCCGCGGTCGAGCCCGTACCCCGCGGTCAGGCTGTCGCCGAACGCCAGGATGTGGGGCGCGTCGGGCGCGGCGTGGGCGGGGCAGGCGGCCATCAGCAGACCGGCGAACAGGAGCAAACGGCGCATACCGCCTTTTCGCGAGATTGCCCCGCCCGCGCAATCGCCCTAGCGAGCGCCGATGCGCGAACCCCTCATCGACCTTTCCGATATCCATCTGACCCTCGGCCGCGGCGATGTCCGCACCGACATCCTGCGCGGCGCCGACCTCCGCATGAAGGCGGGCGAGACGCTCGCGGTGCTCGGGCCGTCGGGCTCGGGCAAGAGCTCGCTGATGGCGGTCATCGCCGGGCTCGAGCGCCCGACCTCGGGCCGCGCGACCGTGCTCGGCGAGGATGTCGGTGCGCTCGACGAGGACCGCCTCGCCCGCCTGCGCGGCAGCGGCATCGGTATCGTCCTCCAGTCATTCCAGCTGCTGCCGACGATGAGCGCGCTGGAGAATGTCAGCGTGCCGATGGAGCTTGCGCGCACCCCCGAGGCCACGGTTCGGGCTCGCGCCGAGCTCCAGGCGGTCGGCCTCGGCCACCGGCTGACCCATTATCCGGCGCAACTGTCGGGCGGTGAGCAACAGCGGGTGGCGATCGCCCGCGCCACCGCACCGCGCCCGCGGCTGCTGCTCGCCGACGAGCCGACTGGCAACCTCGACGCCGCCAATGGCGCCGCGATCATCGACCTGCTGTTCGAGCGCGCCGGAACCGCCGGCGCCGGGCTGGTGGTGATCACCCACGACCCCGCGGTCGCGGAGCGCGCCGGGCGCACCGTGCACATGGTCGACGGGCGCGTCACCGAATGAGCCAGGCCCGATGAGCGAGGCGCTGCGGCTGGCGATCCGCGACCTGCGCGGTGGGCTCGGCAGCCTGGTCCTGCTGTGGCTGTGCCTCGCGCTGGCGGTGGCCGGCATCGCCGCGGTCACCAGCCTGGCCTCGTCGATCGATTCCGCGCTGTCGGCCAACGGCCGGCGGCTGCTCGGCGGCGACCTCTCGCTGAGCGTCGCCCAGCGCGTCGCGACGGCAAACGAACTGCAGGCGATCAATGCGCTCGGGCGCGTCTCGAAGGTCACCACGCTGCGCGCGACCCTGGCCAAGGGTGACGCCAGCGCATTGGTCGAGCTCAGCGGCGTCGACCGCGCCTGGCCCCTCGCAGGCACCGTCGAGTTCCTCCCCGGTGGTCGGCGCCCTGCCGGCGCCGAGGCCGCGGTCGGGGCCGAGCTCGCTGAGCGGCTCGGTATCGCCGTCGGAGACGAGGTTCGGGTCGGCTATGGGCGCCTGCGGGTCAGCGGCATCGTCCGCGCGCTCCCGGCGACCTCTGGCTTTGCCCTGGCCCCGCCCGTGCTGGTCGACGAGGCCGGGCTGACCGCGACCGGCTTGATCCAGCCCGGCAGCCTGTCGACCACCAGCTACCGCGTTGTCGTCACTCCCGGCGTCGACACGATTGCGCTGGCCAAGGACTTCCAACGCCGCTTCCCCGACGGCGGCTGGCGCGCGATCGATCGCAGCGAGGCGGCCGGCGGCACCCGCCGCCTGATCGACCGCGTCGGCGAACTGCTCCTGCTGATCGCATTGGTGTCGCTGGCGATCGGCGGTCTCGGCATTTCGAGCGCGGCGGGCGCCTTCGCGGCATCGCGCCGCCCGACCATCGCCACGCTCAAATTGCTCGGCGCCCGCGCCGCCACCATCCGCGCGATGCTCGGGGTCGAGGTCGGCGTGATCGCGCTGGTGGCAATCGCCGCCGGGCTGGCGGTGGGCGCGCTGACCCCGGCGCTGGTCGCCGGCGCCACCGCCGGCTGGCTGCCCGTGACCCCCGACCCGTCGCCGCAAGTCGGTGCACTCGGCCGCGCCGCCCTGTTCGGCCTGCTGGTGACGATCGCCGCGGCGTGGGGTCCCGTCGCCGGAGCGGTCGCCACACGCCCGGCCGAGGTGTTTCGCGACGAAGCCGAGCCTGGCGAAGGCCAAGCCTGGTCGCGCCTGATTGTGCCATTGCTGGCCGGGCTCGCCGCCGCCGGTTTCGCGATTGCCGCCGCCACCAACCCCGGCTTCACCGCAATCCTCGTCGGCTGCCTCGCCGGTTTGGCCGCGGTGTTCGCCGGGCTCGGCCTGCTCATTCGCCGGCTGGCGCGCGCCGGCTCGCATCGCAGCGGGCCGCTGATGCGGCTTGGCATTGCCGCGCTTGCCCGCCCCGGCGCCGCGACTGTTAGGCTAGCGGTCGCGATGGGGCTTGGGCTGTCGCTGCTGGCGCTGGTCGGCGCGGTCGGCTCGAGCCTGCTCGGCGAGATCCAGACCACCATCCCCAAACGCGCCCCGGCGCTGTTCCTGGTCGACATCCCGGTCGCCGAGAAGGCGCGCTTCGAGGCGCTGGCCCAACGCACCGTGCCCACCGCCGAGCTCCGCCTGGTGCCCACGCTGCGCGGCCCGGTGACTGCGGTCAACGGCGTCCCGGTGGCCCAGATGCGCGACATCCCCGAGGGCGCGTGGGTGCTGCGGGGCGACCGCGGGCTGACCTTCTCCGCCATGCTGCCCGAGGGCAACCGCATCGTCGCCGGGCGCTGGTGGCCGGCCGATTACCGCGGCCCGCCGCTGATCTCGCTCGATGTCGACGCTGCCGAGGCGCTCAACCTCAAGGTCGGCGACAAAATGACGGTGGCCGTGCTCGGCCGTCCGATCGAAACGCGGATCGCGTCGCTGCGGCAGATCGACTGGCGGTCGTTCGGGTTCAATTTCGCGATTATTTTCGCGCCGGGTGCACTAGAGCGAGCACCATATACATTGATGGCGACGGTCGCGCCGGAAGCGGGGCAGGGCACGCTGGCGCTCGAGCAGGCGCTCGCCCGCGAGCTGCCGATGGTCAGCACCATCCGCGTCGCCGACATCATCACCCAGGTCGTCGAGACGCTGCGCGCCTTGGAAGGCGCGGTGCGCATCGCGACCTTGCTCGCGATCGGCATGGGGGTGGTGGTGCTCGCCGGCTCGGTGGTGTCGACCCGCCGCGCGCGCCAGCGCGACATGGTGCTATTGAAACTGGTCGGCGCCACCCGCGGCGAGGTGCTGACGGTGCAATTGATCGAGTTCGCGGCGCTCAGCGCGAGCGTCGCCTTGGTCGCGGTCGCCGCCGGCGCGCTCGGCGCGTGGGCGGTGGTGACCTATCTCCTCGAGTTCGAATTTTCGCCAAGCCTGGCATCGCTCGCGCTGCCCCCGCTCGCCGCCGTATTGCTGTCGATCGGCGCCGCTCTGCTCGCCGCATTGCCGGCACTTCTGGTCCGTCCCGCCACGGCACTGCGCGCGACCTGAGCCCCCGCCGCAATCACGCCGGATGAAACCCGCGCCGCTTTCGCTCGTTCATCGCCATCGAAAGGAACCACCAGCGATGGCGATCACGATGCTGAACGAAACGCGCAAGGCGCACGACCCCTCAGGGCGCGGCTATCACGCGGTTTATCGCGAGCATGAGGTCAACCACTGCCCCGGTTGCGGCCGCACCCACTGGCTGATCGGGCGGATGTCGGCGGAGTGCGCGTTCTGCACCACGGCGCTGCCGCTGGCCGAGGCGAGCATGCGCTCGCACCACGGCCCGGTGGTGATCCAGCACAAGAACCGCGACCAGCAGGCCTGGGCGGCCTAGCCGTCAGGCGGGCTTGCGCCGGACCGGTACGGGGGCGTTGCACACATCGACGCCGCCGGCCGGGCGGATGAAGAAATCGTCGTCGCGGTTGGCACGGGCCTTCACATAGGCCGCGAACGCCGCGCCGCTGGTATCCAACATCTCAAATGATGGCCGCTCGACCGGCGCAAGGTCGGCGGCGAGGCGGATGCGCGCGATCGGCACATCGCTGCTGCGCTCCTTGTAAAAGCCGAGCGCTTCGGTCCCGCGCGGCAGGGAGCTAAGGCGGTCGATCCCCTCGATGACCCGCCCGACGACGGCGATGTTGCGGTCGAGGTGGCGCGGCGCGTGGCCGATCACCGCATATAATTCGCCGCCGGTCCCGGTGTCGGGCGACAGGCCACGACCGACCCCGACCGACGCATAGCAATGGGTGAGGTTGGCGGTCCCGCCCTGAGGATCGTAGGCGATCGGCCAGCCCCCGGAATATCCCGCGCGCGGCGCGTAAGCGTCGACGAAACCGAGCGGGTGGATCGCGAGCCCCTTCAATGCCCGGTGATATTCGGCAGGCGGCTGCGCCACGACCCCCGCCGGCCACGGCTTCTCGCTCTCGTTATTGCCCCATTGCGCGACATAATTGTCCTGCACGCGATAGATCGCCGCGCCTTGCCAATAATCGGCGCGCGCCAGCGCCTGGATGTTGGCGACATGGACCGGTGCGAACGCCGGGGCGAGCTGGATCACCACCCGGCCGCCGTCCTTCAAGTCCATCACCAGCAGCTCGGCGGGGTCGATCGCCAGCCACGCGCCGGCCGGCGCCGCGGCGACGATCTCGCTCGGGGTCTTGGGCTTGGGCACGGGCGGCGCGGGGACCTGGGCGGCGCCGATCAGCGCGATCGCGGAGAGGGCAAGCAGGGTACGCATGGCCGGCCTTTCGTAGGGTCGGCGCCGGTCTAGCGCAGGAAAGCGCGCCCCGCTATCGCGCGCCGATGTACCTCGCCACCCTGATGTTGCTCGGCTCGGGCGAGCTTGGCCGCGAGTTCGCGATCGCCGCCAAAAGGCTCGGCTGCCGGGTCATCGCCTGCGACCGCTATGCCGACGCCCCCGCGATGCAATGCGCCGACGCCAGCGAAGTGTTCGCGATGCTCGACGGCGCGGCGCTGCGCGCGGCGGTGGAGAAGCACCGGCCCGACGTGATCGTCCCCGAGATCGAGGCGATCGACACCGCGACCTTGGCCGCGCTCGAGGGCGAAGGGTGGCGCGTTGCGCCCTCGGCCAAGGCGGTCCAGCTGACCATGAACCGCGACGGCATCCGCGACTTCGCGGCGCACGATCTGGGGCTGGTTACCTCGCGCTATGAATTCGCCGAGAGCCGAGCTGCGGCGATCGACGCCGCCGGCCGCGTCGGCGTGCCGTGCGTGGTCAAGCCGGTGATGTCGAGCTCGGGCAAGGGGCAAACGACTGCCGCTACGCCCGAGGAGGTCGGCGCCGCCTACGACTATGCCGTCGCCAACATGCGCGGCGACCGCCCGCGCGTGATCGTCGAGGAGTTCATTCGCTTCGACAGCGAGATCACCTTGCTCACCGTGGCGACCCGCGACGGGGTGCTGTTCTGCGCCCCGATCGGCCACCGCCAGGATCACGGCGACTATCGCGAGAGCTGGCAGCCGGCGGCGATCTCTACGGCAGCCCTCACCTCTGCCCAGGAGCAAGCGGCCAAGGTGGTCGAGGCGCTCGGCGGGCACGGCATCTTTGGCGTAGAATTCTTCATCCGCGGCGACGAAGCGATTTTCTCGGAGTTGAGCCCGCGCCCGCACGACACCGGCATGGTGACGCTGATTTCGCAGGCGCCCAACGAGTTCGAGCTGCATCTGCGCGCGATCCTCGGCCTGCCGATCCCGGCTATCGAGCTCGCCGGCCCATCGGCCTCGGCGGTGATCCTCGCCGACCGCGAGAGCAGTGACTTCGCCTTCGACGGTGTCGCCGAGGCGCTGGCGCTGGGCGAGGCCGGCGCGCCAGTCGATGTGCGCCTGTTCGCCAAGCCCAACACCCTCAACAATCGCCGCATGGGGGTGGCGCTGGCGCGCGGCGCGACCATCGAAGGAGCGGTCGAGACTGCCAAGGCCGCCGCTGCCAAAGTCCAGATCCGCTATGCGAAGCTTTAGCGCGGCTGCCGCGTTACCGTTGTGAACAAGGAGGCCCACATGCGCGCGCTGTCATTGATCCTGGTCGCTTCACTCGGGCTAGCCGGCTGCGACGATCCCGAGCCGGCGGCGCCGCGCAAGCCGATCGTCGTGCGCAGCCAGGCGCAGGACCAGCTCCACCAGCTCAATGATTTGAACCGCGCGATCGGGCTCAAGCGTGCGATCCAGGCCGCCGGCATCCGCTGCAAGCGGGTCGACGAGTCCGGCTATGTCCAGGAGCATCAGAATTTGTCGATGTGGACCGCGACCTGCGACGACGGCACCGCTTATGCAATTTTCGTCGCCCCCGACGGGACGGCGCAGGTGCGTCCGTGCGCCGACCTCGCCCAGTTCAAGCTGCCCGCCTGCGTCATCGCCAAGAAGGGCGACGCGCCCAAGCCCGCGGCGAGCTGAGCCCGCCCGCTAATCGCAGCGGCGGGTCTCTTTATACTCGCCGGTCGCGGTGCGTTCCTTGACCGTGATGCAGCTGCCCTGCTTGACCTCTTCGCGCCAGCTGCCGTCGGCATTGGCGACGCGGTTGGCCTTGGGCACGCGCTTGCCGTCCTTGATCTCGTAGTTCCAGTTCTTGGGCGTCGGCCGCGCCTGGGCCGAGGCGACGGTGGCGTAACCAGCCGCCGCCGTCACGGCAACGGCGCCGATCAGCAGCAATTTGCGGTTCACTCTCATCATCACACGGCTCCTCACCGTCGGCATCTATCCTGGCACAACTGAACAGCTGCTTACCACCGATGCGGCGAATTGTTCATCTACTCAGCTGGGGAATTGAGCCAGCAGCGCATAGTCGCGGGCGTCGTCGCAGCCCACGACGTCGATCTCGCCGACGCGCACCCAGACATGTGCCTTGAGCGTGCCGGCGATGGTCGCCGCGCCATAGGACAAATGCGCAACGATCCCGCGCCGGTGCAGCATCCACACCGCCGCCAGCCCGCGGGCGAAGCATTTCGGCGGCCACGGCAGGCGCCGGGTCCAGGCATCGATCGCGCGCCGCACCCGCTCGATCTCGCCCGCCGGGGGGTCGACGAGCGGCAGCTTGGGACGGCGAATCCATCCCGCCAGCCGCCGGAACGACGCCAATCTGATGGCGACCGCGGCAACGGCAAGCAATGCCCCCGCCTCCGCGATTTCCGCCAGATTCGGGCGATTCCCGCGTCGCTTCACGTCAGCCGCCCGATTCGCGCACGAAGCGGGCGAAGCGCGCCGCGCCGATCGCCTGCATCAGGGTGAAGCGATACGTCTCGATCTGGCCCCAGTCGGTCCAATTCCCGCCCGGCCAGGCCTGCAGCGTTGCCCGCATTCGCGCCACGTCGAGCAAGCCGCCCAGTTCGGGATCGGCGTCGATAGCCTCGACTTCAGCCAGTAATTGCGGACGGGCCCGCTCGAACCCCGCTCGCCAGTTCGCGCCCTGGTAACCGCGCTTGCGCGCGTTGACGACGCGCTCGGGCGCCTTGCCCGCGAGCAGGGTGCGCGCGAGCCGGCGCGGCCGCCCGCCACCGAAATAATGCTCGGCCGGGAGTCGCGCGCACAGTTCGACCAGCCGGCGCGAGCCGAGCGGATCGCGGACATCGAGGCCGAAGCGGCACGCCACCGAATGGTAGGTGGTGCCTTCATCGACCATGTGCATCGCGGCAATCGCGGCAGCGGGGCTTTCGTCGGGGGCATCCTGGGCGACGCCGCGCTCGAGAAAAGGGCTGGCGGGATTGAGCATCGCGCCGCCGCTAGGGTCGCTGTGGCGCGCACGATGCGGCGGCGCGAGGCGGTTCCACACCGCCGTCGGGACGAGGTGCCCGAACGCCAGCGCCAGCAGGCCAGGCCAGCTGCCCCCGGCGTAGCTGCGGTACGCTGACAGTTCCTGCCCCAGCGTCCCCAGCCTAAAATTCCCGGCCAGTTCGGCGAGGCGCCCGATACCGTTGCGGCTGACCGTCATATTGCCCCGCGCGCCGACCAAATAGGTGGCGGCACCGGCCGCCCGGGCGGTGCCGTACAGGGCATCCATCCAGCCCAGGTTGCAGGCATTGGCGAACGGCGCCTGGCTCGACGGCAGCCAGCGTTCGAGGCCGGCCAGCGGCGATTCGGGAGGCACCGCGACGCGGCGGTGGGGAACCCCGGCGGCCTCCGCCGTCTCCGCGGCCCGCTCCCCCTCATCGAGGAAGCAATCGGCGGGACGATCGAACGGGTCCGCGGATTCTCCGGTCAAGGCGAGCAATCGCTCCGGCGCCAGCGCGGCGGCGGTCACCACCACCAGGGAACTGTCGAGGCCGCCGCTCAAGTCCGCCGCAGTCAAGATGCCGGCGGGCGAAAGCATCCCCGCGACCGCCCGCCGGAGCTCGCACGAGACCGCGTCCTCCCCGTCCGCGAGACTGAGGCGAAGGGGCGTGAGATCGGGGTTCCACCAGCGCTGCTCGGCCAGCGCCCCCGCGCCGTTGAGCATCACCCAGTGGCCCGGCTGCACTCTTTGCACCCCGGCAATGAAGCTTCGTTCACCCGTTTCGGGCTGGCCCGCGAGGAACCCCGCAAGCCGCTGCAGGTCGGGGCGGGCAGGGCCGGACAAATGCGCGAGCGGCAGCGGCAGCGCGGCGAATGCCAGCCCCGTGCCGAAGCGCCGGTAGAACAAAGGGCGTTGGCCGAGCGCGTCGCGAGCGAGGACCAGCCGGCGTTCCCGGCGGTCCCAGATCGCCGCCGCGAAATCGCCTTCGATGCGGGCGAAGCAGTCGACGCCCCACCGCTCCCAGGCGCGCAGCAGAACCGCCGCGTCATCCAGGTCGAGCAATTCGCCGACCGCAATGCCGAGCGCGGCTGCGAGGTCGCGGCGGTGGTCGATGCGGATGCGGCCGACCACATCGGTGGTCGCGGAGCTTGCCGCCGCGGCTCCCTCGGGGTCGAAGGCCAGCGCGGGCGCGCGGCTGCTGGAGGGCGCTGCCCGATCGAGGCGGGTCAAACCATGAAAAAGCTGGGGAAGGTCAAGGTGCGAGTCCGGGGCCCACGTCCCGGCGTAGCGATTCACACCGCTATGTGCCGCAAGAACAGTATTGCCTTCACCGCTCGGGTAATCAGGACTTGGTCTTGCTCGCGTCGCCGTTCTTCTTGCCTTTGCCGCTCTCGGCCTGGTTGGCAACGAGGCGCTGCAGCTTCGGAGGGGCCCACGCCCGCGGATCGGTATTTTGCAGCCTGTCCATCGTATTTCCCCCGAACTAGCGCATTGTTTATCCGAAAGTTAATGCTGGCTCAAGGGCGTTGCACCGGCGGCTTGGGTGGTGGCCCAGAATCCATTCCCACCTCGTATTTCGCATCACAGCGCGCGATTGGGTCGGTGCGGTGGGCGACCAGCAACGCCGCCGGCCGTGGCTCGAGCGCCTGGAGCGCGTCGATCAGTTCAAGCTCGGCCCGCTGGTCGAGCGCGCTGGTTGCCTCATCGAGAATCAACAGCGACGGCTTGCGCAGGAGGGCGCGGGCCAGCGCCAGCCGCTGGCGCTCTCCGCCGGACAAGGCGCTGCCGCGGTCCCCGACGCTTTCGTCCAGGCCGTGCGGCAGGCCACGGACCCGGCGGGCGAGCCCAACCACCTCCAGCACGTGCCACAAAGCGGGGTCGCCGGCTTCGGCCCCGTCGGCGCTGAGGTTGCCGCGGATGGTGTCGTCGAACACGGCGTCGCCCTGCCCGAGGTAGGCGATCGAGGCGCGCCACTGGTCGAGCAGCCCTCCTTCCAATGGCCGGCCATCGAGCGTCATGTCACCGGCCTGCGGAGGCAGCAGGCCGGCGACGATGTCGACCAGGGTGGTTTTGCCGGCGCCCGACTCGCCCGACAGCCCGAGCCATTCGCCGGACCGCAGGGTCAGCGAAACTCCTGCCACGCCGAGGCCGGGCGCATGACGATAGGTTATCCCGCGCAGGCCAAGCTCGTTCCAGGCAATCGGCGCCACGACCGCCTCGGGAAGCGCCTCGACCGGCCGCAACCGGCCGATTCGCCGCTCCATCGCAGCGAAGGAAGGCGCCGATACCGCCACCATCTGCACCGATTGCTGCAGCGTCTGGGCGGGGGAGATCATGCGGGCGAACAGGATGAGCAGCGCGATCAGCAGCGCAAACGGGAGCTCCAGCACGCGGTCTCCGATGACCAGCAGCAGGACGGCCGCGATCGCGCTGCCCATCGCAGTGGCCGCGCGCAACAAGGCGATGTCCTGGTTGAAGCGCCCAATCTCGGTCAGCAAATGAGTGAGGGAAACCCGGTATTCGCGGAGAAACTGGGGCACGGTGCCCTGGGCAAGCGCCGCCTTGAGCCCGGCATGGAGGCGAAAGCCGGCCGCGGTGCTGCGCTCGGCGCCGAACGAAATTTCCATGCCGCTGCGTTCGCCGCGACCGACCCATCGCCAACTCAGCGCGTAGCCGACCAGGATCGCGGCCAACGCGACCAGCGCCATCGCCGGCGAGAGCCACGTCGCCAAAGCGAACTGCACCATCAGGATACTCAGTGCCACCGCCGCATGCTGTCCGAAGGTGACCGCGGCGGACGCGCGCGGGATGTCGGTCAGCAGCAGCGATTGCATGCCGGCCTGGCCAACCTGCCCGGCGAATGGCCAACCTCGTTGAGCAAGGGTCGCCGCGGCACGTAACTGCATCGAAGCCTCGTGGCCGGCTTCGAGGCGGGCAAGCAGGACGTCGCGCGCATAAATCAGCACCGAACGGCAAGCGATAGCCGCCAGGAAGATGGCGAGCGCCACGCCCAGCCTGTGGTCGCGCGGCAGGTCCGCCAACGGGGCCAAAGAGGAGTGGATCTCCTGGAGTGGGGTGTCGCCGGCAGCGGTCGTGGCGAGCGGCACGATCATCAGCACGCCGACGCCCTCCGCCAGTGCGCCTCCTGCCATCAACGCGACGGCGGCCCCCGCCCTCCACCCGGCAAACGCAAGGTAATCGCGGAACAGCGCGTGCAACGCGCCCGTCCCGCGGTGGATCATGCCGGCAGCTGGCGGAGCAGCCCTTCGGCGAGCAACTGCTCGATGAACGGCAGGATGTCCGCCACGCATCGCGCGCGATCGACGTCGTGGCGCGCGACCAACTCGTCGGCAATCGCGCCGATCGTGATCGGCTCGGCCGCGATCTGCCAGATGGTCGAGCCGATCCGGTCCATGCCGAAGCAATGGCCGCTGTCGAGGTCGAGGGCTACCAGCTCGCCGTCGATCTCACCTGTCGGGATGCTGTCGTTGCGCACGACAGAGGTCGATTCGCCGATTGGCATCACAGTCGCCTTTCCACGCCCGCTGGGCTAATTAGCTGACCCGATGACTGCAAGTGGTAGCCCCTCCTGAACCAATATCATGCGTTCGGCCTGAAAATCGCGAGCGAACTCGCGTTGCCCGAACTGCACCCCGGCACCGGTCCCGCGGATGTCGTCGTCCGCTACCGCCAAACCGATCACCCTCCGCTCGCGTCGTGGGACAATTGGCTGGTGGTCGCCAACGACACGGCGTCGGTGCGGTTCGACGATATCCAGTTCACCATCGCCGGTGGGCGCACCATCGAAATCGTCGCGCGCACCGGCACGGCCGACAATGACGTGCGGGTGTGGCTGCTCGGCAGCGTCATGGCAATCCTGCTCCACCAACGGTCCTACCTCCCCATCCATGCCAATCTGATCGCCCTCGCGGGGAATCGCGCCGCCGCATTCTCGGGGCCTTCGGGCAGCGGCAAGTCGAGCTTGGCGGCGTGGCTGGAGGCGCGCGGCCATGCGGTGCTGGCGGACGATCTGTGCGCGATTGCGATCGATGCCGCCGGTCGGCCGCAGGCGTTCGCCGGGATTCCCCGCCTCAAACTGTGGAACGATGCGCTTGCCGCGCTCGGCCGCGACGGAGCGGGCCTGGAACCGGTGTCGTCGGATATGGACAAGTTCCACGTGCCGTTGCGAACCTCGGGCGAGCCCGGCTCACTGGCGCCGCTCGCGGTCGATCGCGTCTATTTGCTCGAACGTTGCACGGCCGCAGGTGAACCGCTCAGCATTACCCCGCTTAAGGGCGCCGAGGCCGCCTACGGCGTGCTCGACAACACGTATCGCTGGAAGCTCGGCCAGGCGATCCAGCCGCCGCGCGCACAGTTCGACCAGTGCCTGGCGCTGGCACGGCATGCCGCCGTGTTCCGCGTCCGGCGGCGCTGGGGCATGGAATTTTTCGAGAAAGAAGCGGCGGCGATCGAGCAGCACTTGCTGCAGCCGCTCGCGGAGGCGTGAAACCGAGCCCTGGCGAGCTCAGACGGCCAAGCTCCCCCGGAGCTTAGCCTTGGCGAGCTTTAAACCGGCGGTTGGTCTTGTTGATCACGTAGGTGCGCCCGCGGCGGCGGATGACGCGGCAATCCCGGTGGCGCGACTTGAGCGACTTCAAGCTGTTGCGAATCTTCATGGCGCGCGGCTGCCTCGTGATCTTGGTCTTCAGGTTGTCGGAAGGTTCGATGAACCGGCGCTGCCCCTACGGTCGCAGGCCGGGCAAGTCAAGATCAGCGCGGTGGGGCGGGGGCAGGCACCGGCGCCGGCGGCAGGCGGCGCCCGAAATAATCGCCCGCGCGCCACTCGGGCCGCCCGGGCTGGTCGGCCAGCGAGCGCGCGATGGCGTGGTTGAGGGCGGCAAAACGCGCCGCAGCGTTCCACCGGATCGGCTGTTTCATATCGTCATTGGGGCGGTGATAGACGCGGCCGAGGTAATTGCTCCACGCCTGGCGGCCGCCGTTGGCGTAGCCGGTCATCAGGAAGATCGACGGCACCCCGCGCAGCACGAACGGGTAATGGTCGGAGCGGATGAACAGATTCTGCTCGGGCATCGGGTCGACCGACACCCCGACCCCGAGCGAGCGGCCGGCCGCGGCGACGCTGTCGACGATCGTCGAATGGTCGGCGCCGAACGCGATCACGTCGGTGAAATCATAGGTCAGCAGCGGCATGTCGAGGTTGACCGCGGCGACGATGCGGTCGGCGGGGACCGGCGGGCTGTGAGCGAGGTGATAGGCGCCGAGCAGCCCGCGTTCCTCGCCGGCGGTGGCGACCAGCATCACCGAGCGGCGCGGCGCGGCGCCCGAGGTGCCGAACGCGCGGGCGACCTCGAGCAAAGTAGCAACACCCGCCGCATTATCGAGCGCGCCGTTGAAGATGCCGTCCTCGCCGCGCCTGGCCTCGGGCTGTTTGCCGAGGTGGTCGAGGTGGGCCATCACCACCACATATTCGTCGCGCAGCTTGGGGTCGGCGCCGGGGATCACGCCGATCACCTGCGGGCTGGTGAACTCTTGCCAGGTGCCGCTTGACTGGATGGTGAGCTCCCCCGGCAGCGCAAATCCGGCGATCGGGCCGTCGCGGCCGGGCACCGAGCGGAGGCTCGACAGCGACTTTGGCGCGCCCTTGAACAGGCGCTCCCCGGCGCTGGTGGAAATGGTCATTTCGAGCGCCAGGCCGGCCGACGAAAGCACCTTGGTGCCGCCCTCGTCGAGCGTGTGGAACACCGGGCGCCGGGCGTCTTCGCGGCTGACCTGGGCGACCTTGATGAAGCCGATTGCGCCCTTGGCCGCGGCGGTGCGTTCCTTGGCCACTTCGAGGTGCGCGGCGATGTCCCCCGGTATCCCGCGCACCATGCCGTCGAGCGCGACGACGATCTTTCCGCGTACGTCGAGCCCGGCATATTCGTCGATGCCGAGCGCCGGCTCGCTGATGCCGTGGCCGACGAACACCACCCCGGCGCGCAAGGTGCGCTGGCGCTCGACCAGCGACGGGACGACCGCGACGTCACGGCCGGAGGTCAGTCGCAGGGTACGCGACCCGGCGGTGTAGGTGACCAGCGGCGGCGCGGCGTTGAGCGCGCTGCGGAAGCGCACCTGCTGGAACCATTGGCCGTCGCCGGCGCCCGGCCTGAGCCCGAAAGCCTTGAACTGGGCGGCGACATAATCGGCGGCCAGCGCGTAGCCGGCCGAGCCGGTAGCGCGGCCCTCGAGGCGATCGCTGGCCAGGAATGCGACATGGCTGCGCATCCGCTCGGCTGCGGCGGGGTCGGCGGGCGGCGCCTGTGCGGCGAGCAGCAGCGCGGCGGCCGGCGCGAGCAGGAAGCGCGAGCGCCGCATCGTCACGCCGGCTCGAGCAGCGAGCGCTCCCACGCCAGCGCGTGCGCGATGATGGTGTCGATATCGGCGAAGCGCGGCGTCCACTTCAGCGTGTCGAGCAAGGCGCGGTTGGACGACACCAGTTGCGGCGGGTCGCCGGCGCGGCGGCCCGACACCCTGCGCGGCACCGGGGCGCCAGCGACCCGGTCGAGCGCGTCGAGCACCTCGAGCACCGACAGCCCCCGCCCGTACCCGCAGTTGAGGATCAAATTCTCGCCGGGCTCGGCGATCAGCCGCTCGAGCGCGGCGACATGGGCCGCGGCAAGGTCGCTGACGTGGATGTAATCGCGCAGGCAGGTGCCGTCGGGCGTCGGATAATCGCAGCCGAACACATCGACCTGGTCGCGCTTGCCGGCCGCGGCCTCGACCGCGACCTTGATCAGATGGGTCGAGCCCTTGCCGACCTGCCCGGCGCGCCCATCGGGATCGGCCCCGGCGACATTGAAATAGCGCAGCGCGGCGTAGTTGAACGGATAAGCGGCAGCGGCATCGCGCAGCATCCACTCGGTCATCAGCTTGGACGCGCCATAGGGGTTGATCGGCGCGGTCGCGGCGGACTCGTCGACCGGCACGGTCTCGGGCGCGCCGTACACCGCGGCGGTCGAGGAGAACACGATGTGCGGGACCCCCGCCGCGACCGCGGCGGTCACCAGGGCGTGGCTGGCGAGGGTGTTGTTGGCGTAATAATCGAGCGGCTTGACCACCGATTCCGGGACCACGATCGATCCGGCGAAATGGAGGATGGCGCCGATCTTCTGTTCGCCCAGGATCCGCCCGACCAGGTCGCGGTCGGCGACCGATCCCTCGAAGAACGGGACGTCGTGGGGCACCACCGAGCGGGTTCCGTTGGAGAGATCGTCGATCACCGCGACCGGCCAGCCGGCGTCCTTGAGCGCCAGCACCGCATGGCTGCCGATGTAGCCGGCGCCGCCGGTGACGAGGACTGGAACTGTGGTCATGGGCTGGGCTGGCTAGCGGAGGACGGGAGCGAAAACCATCCCCTTGCCTAAGTCGAAAATACGACTTTGCTGGCGCCGAGGGCGGCCCTATCAGGCGCGCTCATTCCAACCGGTTGAAGGTTTCATGGGCATCACGATTTCGAGCGCGTTCGACGCCGGCAACATCCGCGTCGTTGGCCAGGACGGCGACACTTTCGATCTCGAGATCGTCAAGGACCATTTGTCCGACTTCTACCAGTGGTTCTACTTCCGCGTGGCCGGCGCGGCCGGGCGCGAAGTTACCCTGCGCATCGTCAATTGCGCCGGCGCGGCGTACCCCAATGGCTGGCCCGACTATCGCGCGTGCCTGTCGGTCGACCGCGAGGAGTGGGTGCGGGTTGCCGATACCAGCTACGACGACGGCGTTCTCACGATCCGCCTAACGCCGACCGCCGACAGTGTGTGGATCGCTTACTTCCCGCCTTATTCGATGGAGCGCCATCACGACCTGATCGCCTCGTTCGCCGCGCTGGACGGGGTCGAGTATCGCTCGCTCGGCCAGTCGCTCGACGGCCAGGACATCGACTGCCTGACCATCGGCAGCGGCCCGCTCAATGTCTGGCTCTACGCCCGCCAGCACCCCGGGGAGACGATGGCGGAATATTGGATGGAAGGCGCGCTCGACAAATTGTGCGACCCCGACGACCCAGTCGCCCGCGTGCTGCGCACCGACGCGACCTTCCGCGTGGTGCCCAACATGAACCCCGACGGGTCTCGCCGCGGCCATCTCCGCACCAACGCCGCGGGGGTCAATCTCAACCGCGAATGGCACGCCCCGAGCGCGGACAAGAGCCCCGAGGTGCTGTGCGTCCGCACTGCGATGGACGACAGCGGGGTCGACTTCGCGATGGACATCCACGGCGACGAGGCGATCCCCGCCAATTTCCTCGCCGGCTTCGAAGGCATTCCCTCGCTGACCGATCGCCAGAGCAAATTGTTCAAGGCGTTCAGCGATTCGCTCGAGCGGCTGTCGCCCGACTTCCAGACCGCGCAGGGCTATGAGGTGCCGCCGCCAGGCCAGGCCAATCTGTCGATGTCGACCACCCAATTGGCCGAGCGCTACGGCTGCGTGTCGATGACGCTGGAAATGCCGTTCAAGGACAATTTCAACCTGCCCGACCCGGTCCACGGTTGGAGCCCCGAGCGCTCGCGCCACCTCGCCCGCGCCTGCCTCGACGCGCTTCACGCGATCCTGCCCCAGCTGGGCGAGGCGGCGCGCGTCTGATGCCGACCCTCGTCCTCCTCCGCCACGGCCAGTCGCAGTGGAACCTCGAGAACCGTTTTACGGGGTGGTGGGACGTCGACCTGAGCGACAAAGGCGTCACCGAGGCGAAGGCGGCCGGCGGGCTGCTGAAGGCGCGCAAACTCGACTTCGATTGCTGTTTCACCAGCGTCCAGACCCGCGCGATCAAGACGCTCCATCTGGTGCTTGAGGAAATGGACCGGCTGTGGCTGCCGGTGACCAAGGACTGGCGCTTGAACGAGCGCCACTACGGCGGGCTGACCGGGCTCAACAAGCAGGAGATGATCGACAAGGTCGGCGCCGACCAAGTCAAGATCTGGCGCCGCTCGTTCGACACCCCGCCGCCCCCGCTCGACGCCGGCAGCCCGTATGCCATCACCAATGACCGCCGCTACGCCGGCGTCACGGTGCCGCAAAGTGAGAGCCTCAAGGACACGATCGAGCGGGTACTGCCGTATTTCGAAGCGGCGATCGTCCCCGAGCTCAGGGCCGGCAAGAACGTGCTGATCTCGGCCCACGGAAATTCGCTGCGCGCGCTGGAAAAGCATTTGTCGAACATCGGCGACCAGGAAATCGTCGGCCTGGAAATCCCCACCGGCCAGCCGATCGTCTACGACCTCGCCGACGACCTCACCGTGCGCGACCGCTACTATCTGGCGGAGCGCCCGGCCTAGGACCTAGGCCGCAGCGACCGCTGAAGAACGCCGCTCGCGTGGCTACGCGGCCGCTTTTTCCCGGTACATCGCCTCGTCGGCGCGCGCGATCACCGCTGCCGGCGTGTCGTCGGAACCGATCACCGCGACGCCAATGGCGACGCTCAGCGGCATCGAGACGCCGTCGCAGGTGAATGTCGCCGCCGCGATCTGGTCGGCCAGGCGCGCCGCGGTCTCGAGCGCCGCCTGCTCGTCGGAATGGTCGAGGAGGATGCCGAACTCGTCGCCCCCCAGCCGCGCTACGCAGTCGCTGGTACGCACGCCCTGCGAGAGCAAATCGGCGACCTGGATCAGCGCCTGGTCGCCGGCCTTGTGGCCGAGGCTGTCGTTGATCAGCTTGAGGCCGTCGATGTCGACGAACAGCATCGCCGCCGAATCGCCGTAGCGGCTGACGCGGCCGATCAGCATCCCCAGCTGGCGCATGAACCCGCGGCGGTTGGGGAGGTCGATCATGCTGTCGTGGTGGGCGAGGTGGTCGAGCAGCCGAACCCGCTCCTCGAGCGTGGTGATCATCGCGCGCAGGCGGTCGACCTCGCGGGCGAGCTTCGCTGGGTCCGGCACTTGCGCGAGCTCGTCACTCATTCACCAGACTCTTCGGCACCACGGGGCTGATGCATAGCCGACTTCTGACAATGTGAAAATCACACAGATTCAAGCGGCAATGATTGCGCGGGTGGCAGCATGTTCCTAAACCCCCGCTTCCTCTGGACCTCAGCACGGGTAGGGCATGGCCGAGCCGCAAGTCGCGATCATCATGGGCAGCCGCTCCGACCTGGAGACGATGCGCCACGCCGGCGACACGCTGGCCGAGCTCAGCATCGCGTTCGAATTGAAGGTGGTGTCCGCCCACCGCACCCCGCAGCGGCTGTACGATTTTGCTTCGGGCGCCCGCGACAAGGGCTTCAAGGTGATCATCGCCGGCGCCGGGGGCGCCGCGCATTTGCCCGGTATGACCGCGTCGCTGACCAGCCTGCCGGTGCTCGGCGTGCCGGTCCGCTCGCCCGCGCTGGGCGGCGTCGACAGCCTGTTGTCGATCGTCCAGATGCCGGCCGGGGTGCCGGTCGGGACGCTGGCGATCGGCCGCGCCGGGGCGATCAACGCCGCCTTGCTCGCCGCCGCCATCCTCGCGCTCGGCGATGACGCTTTGGCCGCACGCCTCGAAGCCTATCGCGCGGCGCAGACCCGGTCGGTGGCCGAATCGCCCGAATGAGGATTCCGCCCGGCTCGACCATCGGCATCATCGGCGGCGGTCAGCTCGGGCGCATGCTCGCCGGCGCCGCCGCCGAGCTCGGCTACAAGTGCCATGTGCTGGCGCCCGACGCCGATCCGCCCGCGGCCGATGTCGCCGCGCACTGCACCCGCGCCGATTACGCCGATTGCGACGCGCTCGGCCGCTTCGCCGATGCGGTCGACGTCGCCACCTACGAGTTCGAAAATCTGCCCGCCGATGCGCTGGCCCGGCTCGGCGCCAAGCTGCGCCCCGGCGTCGCCTCGCTCGAGATCGCCCAGGACCGCGCGGTCGAAAAGGATTTCATCGAACGCACTGGCGGCCGCGTCGCGCGCTGGGCCCGCGTCGACAGCGACGACGATGCCCGCGCCGCCGAGGCCGCGCTCGGCCTGCCGCTGGTGCTCAAGGGCCGCCGGCTCGGCTATGACGGCAAGGGCCAGGCGTGGGCGCGTGAGGCGGGATCAGCGGTGGCTGCGTGGAACGCGATCGGGCGCGAGCCGGCGGTGGCCGAAGCGGGGATCGCGTTCGAGGCCGAGTTCTCGATCATCCTCGCGCGCGCTGCGGATGGCGCCACGGCGGTGTGGGACGTCCCGCTCAATCTCCATGCCGAGGGGATTTTGCGCCGCTCGCAGCTGCCCGCGCCGGCGCTGGTCGAGGCCCAGGCGGACGAAGCAATCGCCACCGCGACAGCGTTAGCCGCAGCGCTCGGGCATGTCGGTGTGCTGACCGTCGAGTTCTTCGCTTGCGCCGACGGGCCGATCGTCAACGAGATCGCGCCGCGGGTGCACAACAGCGGGCATTGGACGATCGAGGGCGCCGTGACCTCGCAATTCGAGCAGCACATCCGCGCCATCTGCGGGCTGCCGCTGGGCTCGACGCGGCGGATCGCGCCGGCGGTGACGATGGACAACCTCATCGGTGACGACGTGCTCGGGTGGGAGAAAATCGCCGCCGACCCGGAAGCGAAATTGCACCTCTACGGCAAGGGCGCGCCGCGCCCCGGCCGCAAGATGGGGCACGTCACGCGTCTGGGCTGAACTGCCGGTGCCGCACTCAGCAAAGCGCAAAAATCACCGCGGCGTGATGACCTCGATCGGCATGCCGAGCTTGTCCAGTTGCGGGCGGATCTTGGCGGCGTCGCCGACCACCACCCACACGAAGCCCTTGGGCGACACCGCGCCGCGCACCGCATCGTCGAGGCTGGCGCGGGTGTGGCCGCGGTAGCGGTCGGCGAGCAGCTCGTAATAATTGTCCGGCCGGCCGAGCAGGGCGTTGGTCTGCATCGCCGCGAGCACCGCGTCCGAGGTCTCGAAGCGGCCCGGCAGTTGCTGGATGTTATTGGCCGAGACCCGCTTCAATTCTTCCTCGGTGGTGCCCTTGGCGCCCAAATAGGCGGTGAAGTCGCTGGCCAGCTCGCGGATCGATTCGCCGGTGCGGTCGGCCTGGACCGGCGCGGTGACGACATAGGGCACGGCGTTCTCGTTGATCTGGACATTGCCGCGCACGCCGTACGACCAGCCCTTGGTCTCGCGCAGGTTCATGTTGATGCGGGCGAGGAAATTGCCGCCGATGACGTCGTTGGCGCTGGTCAGCGCGGTCAGGTCGCCGCGCGGGTCGACCGGGGTCAGCTGACCGCCGACGATCACCGACTGCGGCGATTGCGGGCGGTCGATCAGGTAGATCTTCGGGCTCACCGGGCGCGCCGGTGCAGCGGCGAACTGCTTGGTTCCGCGCGGTGCGGCGGGCGGCGCCCATTGCCCGAAACGCTGCTCGAGCTGGGCCTGGATGTCGGCCAGCGGGCGATCCGAGACGACGAAGATCTCGAGGTTGTCGGGGCGCAGCCAGGCCTGCTGGAAGCCGACCAAATCATCGCGGGTGAAGCGAGTCACCGCCGCCGGATCGCCGGCCGCGGTGGTCCCGTACGGGTGGGTCGGTCCGTACAGCAGCGTCGGCAGCGCGCGCGCGGCGATGCCGTTGGGATCCTTGAGCTGCTGCGCGATCCCGGTCAGCGTCTGGGCGCGGACGCGGTCGAGCTCGGCCTGGGCGAACGCCGGGTTGCGCACGACATCGGTCAGCAGATCGAGCGACGGCCCGAGGTTGGCGCTGAGCGCGTTGAGCGTGACCGTGCTGCGGTCGGCCGAACCGCCGGCGCCGATCTGCGCGCCGAGCCGCTCCTGCTCCTCCGCCAGTTGCTGCGAGCTGCGCGTCGCGGTGCCCTCGTCGAGCAGCGCCATGGTCAGGCTCTGCAGGCCGCGGTTGGCTGGCGCATCGGCGGAAAAACCGGCGTTGAACGACAAGGCGAGCTGGGTCACCGGAACCGCATTGCGCTGGGCGTAGTGCAGCTTGACGCCGTTGGAGAGCGTGGCGTGGACGACATCGGGGAAGTCCAGCGGCGCCATTGTTCCCAGCGCCGGCATCGCCCGCGCCGTGGTGACCGTGACCTTGTCCGCGCCCGCCGCGGCAACCTTGGTCACCGCCTTGGCTTCCTCATAGGCGGGGCGGTCGCCCGGCTCGAGGCGAATGCCGAACGCCGGCTTGGCCAGCCACTGCGCCATCGCCGCGCGGACATCGGCCGGGGTGGTGGTGGCGTAGGTCTCGAGCGTCTTGCGGTAGAATTCGGAATCGCCGGTGTAGACCTGGCCCTCGGCCAGCGCGACCGCCTTGCCGCCGAACCCGCCGACCTGCTCGAGGCCGCGGATGCGGTTGGCGACTTCGCTGGTCGCGGCGCGGCGCACTTCGTCCTCGGTCGGACCTTCGGCGACGAACTTGGCAATCAGTTCGTCGAGGCGGCGTTCGACCAGCGCCGGGTCGACCCCGGGCTTGACCGTCGCGCTGGCGGTGAAAATGCCGATGCGCTGGAACGGGAAGTTGCCGGCGGTGACTCCGACCGCGATCTTCTCGTCGCGCACCAACGCGTTATCGAGGCGCGAGCTGGCGAGCCCGCCGAGGATCGAGCCGGCGATGTCGAGCGCGACCAATTGCTTGTCGAGCAGCCCCGGCATCGGCCAGTAGCGCTGGATGCTGGTGGCGGCGACGCGGTCCTTCATCACGATCGATTTGTTCGCGGCGAGCACCGGTACGTCGGCCGCGGCGGGGACGTTGACCGGGCCGCGCGGGATGGCGCCGAAATACTTTTCGACCAGCGGGCGCGCGGTGGCGGCATCGATGTCGCCGGCCAACACCAGCACCGCATTGTTGGGCCCATATTTGTCGCGGAACCAGGTCTTGACGTCGGTCAGGCTGGCGGCGTCGAGGTCGGCCATCGAGCCGATCGTCGAGTGGCGGTAGGGGTGGCCCTCGGGGAACAGGTTGGCGAGGATCTCGTAGAACACCAGGCCGCCCGGCTGGTTGTCGCCCTGGCGCTTCTCGTTCTGCACCACCGCGCGCTGGTTATCGAGCTTGCCCTGGGTGATCGCGCCGAGCAGATAGCCCATGCGGTCGGACTCGAGGAACAAGGCGGTGTCGAGTGCCGCGGTCGGCACCGTCTGGAAGTAGTTTGTGCGGTCGAAGAAGGTGGTGCCGTTGTAATCGGTGGCGCCCATTTCCTGGAGATATTTGAAGAAGTCGCCCGACGCGTTTTCCGAGCCGTTGAACATCAGATGCTCGAACAGATGGGCGAAGCCGGTCTTGCCCTTGGGCTCGTCCTTGGAGCCGACATTGTACCACGTGCTGACCGCGACCACCGGCGCCTTGCGGTCCTCGTGAACCAGCACCGTCAGGCCGTTGGCGAGCTGAAAGCTCTGGTGCGGGATGGCGACTTCGGAGACCAGCGCGGGGACCGGTGCCGGCTCGTTGGGGTTCGTGGCGGGCGCCTGCGAGGGTGGTGGCGAAGCCAGCTCGGCGGTGCGCGGGGCGGTGGCGCAGGCGGCGAGCAGCGAGCCGCTCGCGAGCAGCAGGGTCAGGCGGCGAAGTGCGATCATGGGGGCTGAGCTCCGGTAAGGAAATTCAGCCGCTTGTTTAGTCACTTAATCGGAGCGCGCAATCGCCTTCGACAAACCGCCGGCTGAGCTCGGCGGGCGACTGGAACCCTCCCGCCCGCGCCCGCTTACAGCGACGGCGCCAGCTTGGTGTTGAGCACCCAGCCGACATTGTCGTTCTCGTCGGCGACTTCCCACCACAGCCCGCTCTTGGCGCCGGTCGGGTAGACGATCGTGCCGGGCGGCAAGGTGCGGATGGTGCGGCCGCTGGCGCCCGCGTTGGCCCGCAGCGCCACCGGCACCTGCGCGGTAAAGGTCTTGGCCGGCGCGGCCTCCGCGGTCCCGACCGCGCCCGGCGTCACCAGGCCGAGGTCGTTGACCAGCTTGGCATAGGCCTGGATGAAGGCGAGCGTGACGATGCGCCCGATGTCGGTGTTGTCGTAGCCGCCGCCGACCAGCGCCCCGCCGCCGCCGCCGAAAAAGCCGCCCCCGCCGCCGCCGAAGCTCAAGCTGTTCTTGGCCGCATAGCCATCCTGCACCGCAAGCGTTTCGGTGGTGCGGACATTGGTCAGCGACAGCACCGTATTGGCCTCCATCTTCTTGCTGCTGATGCCGCCCGCCAGCCCGCCGAAGCGGCCGCCGATCAGCCCGCCGGCGAGCCCGCCGATCGCGCTGCCGCCCGAATTGCGGTTGGACGCCTGGACTTCCGCGACCAGCACATAATCGGCCGCCTTGATCTGGCCCTGGCCGACGTTCGAGCGGCGCTGCAGCCCGAGATTGCCGCCGATGTCGCGCTCGCGCTGGGCGGCGCTCAGCCCCGAGCCGCGGTCGACCAGATTGAAGCAGCCCGAGCGCTGAACCAGCACTTTGAGCAATTTCTGCGGACCGGCCAGCTGGAACTGCGTCCAGCCCGACGGGTCGTCGCCGTCCATCACCGACACCGTGCCGAGCTTGCGCGTGCAGCGCGGCACGTCGTTCATCGTCGCTTCCTGCAGGCGCTGCGTGCCGGATGGCTTGGACAGCCGCTGCGCCGACGCCGGCGCCGCTGCCGCGACCATTGCCGAAATCGCAAGAACGCCACCGGCCAAGGTGATTTTGCTGTGCATGTCGAGTCCCCCGTTCCGCCCCCGGCATAACATTGGTTGGGCGACACCGCCAGACGCTGACAGCGCGCCATGCCTCTGCTAGCGGGCCGGGGGATGACCGACCTTTCCCGCATCCGCAACTTCTCCATCATCGCCCACATCGACCACGGCAAGAGCACGCTCGCCGACCGGCTGATCCAGCGCACCGGCGGCCTCACCGAGCGCGAGATGTCGAGCCAGGTGCTCGATAATATGGACATCGAGAAGGAGCGCGGGATCACCATCAAGGCCCAGTCGGTGCGCCTCGCGTGGAAAGCCGCCGACGGCGAGACCTACGAGCTCAATTTGATGGACACCCCCGGCCACGTCGACTTCGCCTACGAAGTGTCGCGGTCGCTCGCCGCGTGCGAAGGCGCGCTGCTCGTCGTCGACGCCGCGCAAGGGGTCGAGGCGCAGACGCTGGCGAACGTCTACCAGTCGATCGAGCATGACCACGAGATCGTCCCGGTCATCAACAAGGTCGACCTGCCCGCCGCCGAGCCCGAGCGCGTGCGCCAGGAAATCGAGGACATCATCGGGCTGGACGCTAGCGGAGCGGTGCTCGCCTCGGCCAAGACCGGGATCGGCATCGACGAAGTGCTCCAGGCGGTGGTCGACGTCATCCCCCCGCCCAAGGGCGACGCCGCCGCGCCCCTCAAGGCGATGCTGGTCGATAGCTGGTACGACCCCTACCTCGGCGTGGTCATCCTCGTCCGCGTCATCGACGGCGCGATCAAGAAGGGCCAGCAGGTCAAGTTCATGGCCGCGGGCACGATGCATCTGGTCGACCGCGTCGGCTGCTTCCGCCCCAAGATCGAACAACTCAATGAGCTGACCACCGGCGAAATCGGCTTCATCACCGCGCAGATCAAGGAAGTCGCCGAGACCCGCGTCGGCGACACCATCACCGACGCCAAGCGCCCCGCCGAGCAGGCGCTGCCCGGGTTCAAATTGGTCCAGCCGGTGGTGTTCTGCGGGCTCTTTCCCGTCGACGCAGCCGAGTTCGAGAAGTTGCGCGACAGCTTGTACAAACTACGCCTCAACGACGCCTCGTTCAGCTTCGAGATGGAGACCAGCGCCGCGCTCGGCTTCGGCTTCCGCTGCGGCTTTTTGGGGTTGCTCCACCTCGAGATCATCCAGGAGCGGCTGACCCGCGAGTATGACCTCGACCTGATCACCACCGCGCCCAGCGTGGTCTATCGCATCCACATGAGCCGCAGCAGGAAGGCCGGCCCTTCGACCAGCTCAGGACGAACGGACGTAGGGGCTAGCGAGGGCGGGGAGGGGGCGCGGATCATCGAGCTCCACAACCCCGCCGACATGCCCGACCCCAACCGCATCGAGGCGATCGAGGAGCCGTGGATCGAGGCGACCATCTACGTCCCCGACGAATATCTGGGCAGCGTGCTCAAGCTGTGCCAGGACCGCCGCGGCATCCAGAAGGGGCTGACCTATGTCGGCCACGGCCAGAGCACGCGCGCCTTGCTGACCTACGAGCTGCCGTTGAACGAGGTGGTGTTCGACTTCTACGACCGCCTCAAATCGATCACCCGCGGCTACGCCAGCTTCGACTATCACATGATCGGCCACCGCGACGGCGACCTCGTCAAGATGAGCATCCTGGTCAACGGCGAGCCGGTCGACGCGCTGAGCATGATCGTCCACCGCGGCAACAGCGAGGCGCGCGGCCGCGGCATGTGCGAGCGGCTCAAGGATTTGATCCCGCGCCATCTGTTCAAGATCCCGATCCAGGCCGCGATCGGGGGGAAGGTGATCGCGCGCGAGACGATCGCGGCGCTGCGGAAGGACGTCACGGCGAAGTGCTATGGGGGGGATGCTACGCGCAAGCGGAAGCTGCTGGAGAAGCAGAAGGAGGGCAAAAAGCGCATGCGGGAGTATGGCAGCGTCAGCATTCCCCAAGAAGCTTTCATCGCGGCGCTGCGCATGGGTGACGAGAGCTGAGCGCGCTTTCTTCCGCTTAGCGGAATGAGGGGACCCGACGCGTGCGAAGCAACGGGGTTGCTTCGTTTAAGCTAGCGCGGATGCGGTATCTTAGTCTTCAATGCCTTCCCGCCACCCGAGCAGCTTCAACGGAGGCAATTTATAATTTGGACTGTCGCGCGGACACCGGATGACCCAGATGAGACCTTTGAGAGGCATCATAAGAATGGCTAATGCCATGATGATCTGAGCGGGTTCACTCATTGTGCAAGCCTCAGAAAGGAACGTCGTCTTCTAGGTCAGTGTCAAACGCCTTGGCTTTTTTAAGTTGCCATTTGGGGAGCTTGTCTTTGGGCAAATCCCCGAACGCCACTCCCTTGAAAGTGTCCCAGTTATCTCTGAGGCGATCACGGATCAGGGAGTCTTCCGAGACCTTCCACGACCATTCTTCCTGGTT
>NZ_JANPKO010000126.1:0-6443 GCF_031426035.1 Sphingomonas sp.
AGCGATTGGCGGGCCTGATAGCCGCGCGGGTCGGGCTTTGCCAAGGGCCGATTGAGCCTTTAGGCGCGGGCCATGCGGATCGCGCTCTTCGAACCCGAGATCGCCGGCAATGTCGGCGCGGTGATGCGGCTCGGCGCGTGCCTCGGCGTGGCGGTCGATTTGATCGAGCCGATGGGCTTCGCGTGGGACGACGCCCGCGTCCGCCGCACCGCGATGGACTACATCGACGAGGTCGAAGTCGCCCGCCATGCCGATTTCGCAGCGTTCCAGGCGACGGTGGCCGGCGCCCGCCTGATCCTGCTCACCACCAAGGCCAGCCGATCGCTGTATGATTTCGACTGGCGGAGCGGCGATATCCTGCTGCTCGGCAAGGAAAGCGGCGGAGTCCCCCCCGACGTCGCCGCCGCGTGCGACGAGCGCATCCGAATCCCGATCCGCGCCGAAGTCCGCTCGTTCAACCTCGCCACCGCCGCCGCGATCGCCGCCGGCGAAGCGCTGCGCCAGAGCGGACGCTTGCCCGCATGAAGCCCCTCGACGACCAGCAGCGGGCCGCGCGCGATTGGTTCGAATCGCTGCGCACCCGC
This sequence comes from Sphingomonas sp., assembly GCF_031426035.1. Taxonomy (GTDB): domain Bacteria; phylum Pseudomonadota; class Alphaproteobacteria; order Sphingomonadales; family Sphingomonadaceae; genus Sphingomicrobium. Next base: position 585 of record NZ_JANPKO010000126.1, read on the forward strand.
ATCTGCGCGGCGTTCGAGGAGATCGAGCGTGGGGCGGGCAGCGACGCCGCGTTCGCCTTCACCCCCTGGGAGCGCACCGACGAGGACGGCTCGCCCGGCGGCGGCGGGGTGCGCGGGCAAATGAACGGCGCGGTGTTCGAAAAGGTCGGCGTCAACGTCTCCACCGTCGGCGGCCGCTTCGCCCCGGAATTCGCCGCCACCGTCGCCGGCGCCGAGGACGACCCCAGCTTCTTCGCCACCGGCATCAGCCTGGTCGCCCACATGGCCAATCCGCACGTCCCCGCCGTGCACATGAACACCCGCTTCCTGACCACCACCAGGCGCTGGTTCGGCGGCGGCGCCGACTTGAACCCGGCGATCCCGTACGACGAGGACACCGCCGCCTTCCACGCCCGCCTGCGCGCCGCCTGCGCCGCCCACGACCCGACCTTCTATCCGCGCTTCTCGAAGTGGGCCGAGGAGTATTTCTGGCTGCCGCACCGCCAGGTGCCGCGCGGCGTCGGCGGCATTTTCTACGACCATCTCGAAGGCCATTTCGACGCCCATTTCGCCTTCACCCGCGATGTCGGCGAGGCGTTCCTGGACATTTTTCCGAGGATCGTGCGCCGGCGCATGGACACGCCGTTCAGCGAGGCCGACCGGCAGGCCCTGCTCGAGTATCGCGGCCGCTACGTCGAGTTCAACCTGCTCTACGACCGCGGCACGTTGTTCGGGCTCAAGACCGGCGGCAACATCGACGCCATCCTGATGAGCCTCCCCCCGCTGGCGAGGTGGGCATGAGTTACACCGACATCGAAACGCACGAGCTGGCCGCCGTGGTCACCTATCTCGAGATGCACGCCGCGCCCGCCGGCCAGCCGCTGTCATCCACATTATCGCTGCAGGCGCTGCCCCGCGACCTCGATCGCTATCGCCGCCTGTTCGCCAGGGTCGGCGCGCCGTGGCTGTGGTTCTCGCGGCTGCGGATGGGCGATGCCGAGCTGTCGGCGATCATCGCCGATCCCGCGGTTGACCTCTACGCGGTGGTCGATCCCGCGGGATCCGAAGTCGGCCTGCTCGAGCTCGACTTCCGCGAAGCGGGCCAGTGCGAGCTGGCCTTCGTCGGGCTCGTCCCCGCGCTCGCCGGACAAGGCCACGGCCGCTGGCTGCTGGCCGAAGCGGCGCGCCTGGCGTGGCGCGACGGCGTCGCCCGAGTCCATGTCCACACCTGCACGCTCGATCACCCGGCCGCGCTGGCCGCCTACCGCCGCGCCGGCTTCATCGCCTACAAGCGCGCGGTCGAGCGCTTCCCCGATCCTCGCCTGTCGGGCCTGCTGCCGTCCGGCAGCGCCCCTCAGGTACCGCTGCTGGGCACCGACACGCTCGGCGCGCCGCCATCGCCGGCCAGCTGAACGTAAATCCGCGCCAGCATCACGACATAGACCAGGCTTACGGCGGCCTGCGCGACGGCGGTGAACAGGGCCATGACCAGCGCCGCCAGGGTGAACGGCGCGGCCGTGCCGAACAGCACGGTCGACAGCGTCCCGCCGATCACCGCCATCACCATCGACAGCACCAGGGCGGCGATGAGGAACAGCACGAGGAACCCGGCGAGGCGCCCGAAATTGCCGCGCGTCAGCGCCCAGCTGCGCTTGATCAGCCCGATCGGCCCAACCTCCTCGGCACCGGCAACCGCGGCAATCGGCAGCAGGCGCACCGCCATGAACAGCGCCGGGACCAGCAGCACCAGCGTGATCAGCATCACGTCGCGCGGCGGCAGATGCTCGACGTTGCGGCTGACCGCGCCGAGACCGACCAGCACGAACGCGACCAGCAGCACGAACAGGCCGATGGCAAGGATCAGCAGCAGCATCGCGCCGAGGAAGCTCGGCAAGCGCCGCACCCCGTGGCGAATCGCCTCGCCGACCGCCACATTGTGGCTGGTCGCCAGCCGCACCACCGCGACCTGGCCAACCAGCCCGATGACCAGCGCAAGGGTCAGCAGCAGCGCCCACGTTCCGCCGGTCTGGGCGGCGCGGTCGGTGCCGGTGGCCAGCCCGACCACCGTCTGCGGCAGCAGGAACAGCGCCGCCGCGACCGTCGCGTACAGCTTGCCGTCGCGGCCGAGGATGTCGCGGGTTTCCTCCCACGCGCGTGAAATCGACACTTTGCTCATGCTGCTCCCCTGCCCGGCTCGTCCCGGCGCCGCGTTATGCGAAGCTTCCGCCCCCCATGCAATGTCCTTGCGGCGGCGCGTGGCGGGGGCCATTTGCGGTTCGGCCATGGATCAGCAGGACGACATCGAATGGCGGGTCAGCGAGGGCCTGGTGCCGTATGACGCGGCGCTCGCCTTCATGGACGAGCGCGCGGCGGCGATCCGCGCCGGCACCGCGCAAGAATGCGTGTGGCTGCTCGAGCACCCGCCGCTGTTCACCGCGGGGACCAGCGCCGACCCCGCCGAGCTGATCAACCCGCTCGGCCTGCCGGTTCACCAGGCCGGCCGCGGCGGGCGCTACACCTACCACGGCCCCGGCCAGCGCGTCGGCTACGTCCTGCTCGACCTCGAACAGCGCGGCAAGGACATCCGCTGCTTCGTCCACGCGCTCGAGGGGTGGGTGATCGCCGCGCTCGCCGACCTCGGCGTTGATGCCCACCGCGCGCCGGGGCGGATCGGGATCTGGGTCGGCGATGGCGCGGGCGAGGCCAAGATCGCCGCCTTGGGCGTGCGCGTCCGGCGCTGGGTCACGCTCCACGGCTTTTCAATCAACGTCGCCCCCGACCTGGCCCATTTCTCGGGCATCGTGCCGTGCGGAATCAGCGAATTCGGCGTGACCAGCCTCGCCGGCCAAGGGAAAGAAATCGCCATGGCGCGCGTTGATGCGGCACTGAAGGCGCATTTCCGCCAGTTTTTGAGCGGCTTGCACCAGCCGGACAAAGTCACTTGCTGGCAGTGAGACCTTCAGACTATTGTGCGCCCGATTTGCGAAGCGGGACTACCGCTCCAGATCTATTTTTTTTAGGGAGTTTTGAATGCGTGCTCTTATCCTGGTCGCCGGTGCGGCCCTGGCGGTTTCTGCTTGCAGCAGCAACGAATCCGCCGACAACACGATGAACGTCGACGAGAACCTCGGCGCCGAGAACATCGTCGCCAACGACACCACGGCGATCGATGCCACGACCAACATGGACGCCAACATGTCGAACGACATGAACATGACCATGAACGCCGACGGCAACGCGACGACGACGACCACCACCACCACCACGACCAACAACGCGATGTAATCGTGTTGGCGTCCCGTTCGCGGGGCGCCGGGTGAACGAGAAAGAGGCCGCCGGCACCGCCCGGCGGCCTCTTTTTTTGCGGCGGCCAGAGGCTGGGGTGCCTCGGTGGCACCGCAATCCCCATGATTGTAGAGGGAAAGACGCAGCCACTTCGGACGGTGCAATCGGCGCGGCGCGACCCCGCATCCCGTGCCACCGAGGTCGAAACTCCGTCGGGAATGGCAACAAAGCGTTGAAGAAAACAGAGAATCGTGCGTAAAAGCGGTTCGGCCGGCAAGCCTGATCAATGCTACAGCAAGTATCATGAGCGTTGTGCGGACGGCTTTGTATTTTGCGGCAACCAGCGTGTTAAGCTGGCGCGGTGGCCGCAAACTCTAATTAGGGGTGTTTGGTGGTAGATATACCCGGCAGCGCATCGACGACTGCGACTATTTCGGTCGGCGGGACCGTCGACGGCTCGCTTGAGTCCGTTGGCGACCACGACTGGTTTAGGATCACCCTCACCGCGGGCCAGTCGATCAGCGTTGCGCTCAGCGGGATTGGCGCTGCTGCTCTGGAGGATGCGTACATCCGCATCCGCGACGCGGCCGGCAACATCATCTTCGAGAATGACGACAGTGGCCCGGGTCGCGATTCCCTGCTTGGCTTCAGTGCGCCGTCTTCGGGCACCTATTTTATCGACGTCGGCGCGTTCGATGACGCGTATGCCGGGGACTATCGGTTGAGCGTCAGTGCGTACACGCCACCTCCGCTAGCGACTTTCGACCAGATCGCGGGCCAGCTGGTGTCCGGATATTGGGAAGGCAGCAGCCACCATTTCGATGTCACCCAAGGCGGCTCGCTCAGCGTCAACCTCACTGCCTTGACCGAAAGTGGGCAGTACCTCGCTCGGGAGGCTCTGGCGCTGTGGTCGGACATCATCGGCGTGAACTTCGTCGAGGTCGCAACTGGTGGTCAGATTACATTCGACGACAACGAAGAAGGCGCTTTCAGCACTGCGGTGTGGAGCAGCGGAATCACCAGCTCCGCCCACGTCAACGTGTCGACCCAGTGGCTCGAGGAGTACGGGACGACGCTCGACACTTATTCAATGCAAACCTACATTCACGAGATCGGGCACGCACTCGGGCTCGGCCACGCCGGTCATTATAACGGCGACGCGACATATCCGTTCGACGCGATATTTCGGAACGACGCCTGGTCGACGTCGGTCATGTCGTATTTCAGCCAGTCGGAAAACACCCATTTCGCGGGTCAAGGCTTCACACAAAGCATGGCCTTGACGCCGATGAGCGCTGACATCCTGGCGATGGCGCAATTATATGGGCTGTCGACCACCACCCGCACCGGCGACACTTCCTACGGATTCTCTAACAACACTGACCGCTACATTTACGGATCTACTCTCAACGCGGCTGTGACGATTTTCGACAACGGTGGAATCGATACCCTCGACTACTCGGGCTCCAACGCGGACCAATTGATCAATCTCAATCCTGAAACATATTCGAACGTCGGCATCGGCGTCGGTAACCTGACCATCGCGCGTGGGGTGGTTATTGAAAATGCATCGAGTGGCGGTGCCAATGACAGGCTGATCGGGAACAGTGCGAACAATGTATTTTCGGCCGGCGCGGGGCACAATATCATCGATGGCGGGGGCGGCAGCGACACGGCGATTTTCCTCGACAGTGGGGTTACCGTCAGCCTCGCAATCTCTGGGCCTCAGAACACTCGAACGCTTGGCAGCGACACGCTGATCTCGATCGAAAATCTTGTTGGCTGGCATGATGGCGACACTTTGACCGGAAATGCCGGCGCCAACACGATCGATGGCGGCGGGGGCCCCGACACCCTCCGCGGCGGGGACGGGGACGATGTCATCTTTGGCGGATATGGCCACGATTACATCGATGGTGGCAACGGAACGGACACAGCTAGTTTTGCCGACGATGGCAACGGCGGCGTTGTTGTAGATCTGCGCTTGACCACTCCCCAGAACACCACGATCTCGGAGTGGTACGACACGCTCGTCTCGATCGAAAATCTGATCGGTTCAGTCTATGCTGATCGGTTGACCGGCAATTCATCGTCGAACACATTGTATGGTGGCGACGGGGACGATTCCCTGGACGGTGGCAGCGGCAACGACACGCTCCACGGCGGCAGCGGGGTGGACACCGCGAGCTACGCCTCGGCCAGCGCCGGGGTGGTGGTCAGCTTCGCGGTCGCCGGCGCGCAGAACACCGTCGGCGCCGGCACCGACACGCTGCTGGCGTTCGAGAACATCGCTGGGTCCAATTTCAACGACACGCTGACCGGCAACGGCGGCGCCAACACGCTGTCGGGCAACGCCGGTAATGACACCCTCAACGGCGGCGCCGGCGTCGATACGATGGCGGGCGGGGCCGGCAATGACTGGTTTTACGTAGATGCCGCTGCGGACGCGATCGTCGAGGGTGCGGGCGGCGGCACCGACCGCGTCCTCAGCGCGGTCACTTATGCCTTGAACGCCGGCAGCGCGGTCGAGCTGGTCACCACCACCAATGCCGCCGGCACCGGCGCCCTCAACCTCACCGGCAACGAGTTCGGCCA